>JABMQB010000232.1 GCA_013203525.1 Mariniphaga sp. | reverse complement strand
TACCTGCTTCATCAAGCAGAAATGGTGAAGCTAGTTTAACTAGTTGGGCTTCTCCAAGCCTGAAAATCAGGATAAAGGCTATTGAAATAATAATCCCATCCTTTTTAAAGAATGAAACAAACGTATCGATAAAATTGGCAAATACTTGTTTTACAGAATCGGCACTTCTTTTTACATCGCTATCAGGTTTGGGTAAGATAAATGAATGCCAGATAAAAAATACCAGGAACAGCACAGCCAGAATGACAAAGGTTATACTCCAGGCAGTTTGATTATTTCCCGATAATTCTTCCAATTGTCCGGCCAAAATAACAATAAGCCCTTGTCCGGTAAGCATAGCAATCCGGTAAAAAGTATTCCTGATTCCTACAAAAAATGCCTGGTCGTGTTTTGTTAATCCCAGCATATAAAATCCGTCGGCAGCAATATCGTGTGTTGCTGAGCTAAATGCAAGTAACCAGAAAAATGCTAATGTATATTTAAAAAAACTTGTTGAAGGAATTGTAAATGCAACTCCTGCAAGCGCACCGCCCA
The DNA here is from genome assembly GCA_013203525.1 of Mariniphaga sp. Taxonomy (GTDB): domain Bacteria; phylum Bacteroidota; class Bacteroidia; order Bacteroidales; family Prolixibacteraceae; genus JABMQB01. The sequence continues at coordinate 5,622 of JABMQB010000232.1, read as the reverse complement.
CTACTATTTGCATGGCCACAATCCAATATCTTTTAGTTCTTAATATATCCACAATTGGGCTCCATAAGGGTTTAATAACCCAGGGAAGGTAAAGCCAGCTTGTGTATAATGCAATTTCAGTATTCGAAATATCAAGGCGTTTGTACATAATAACTGAAACTGTCATTACAAATACATACGGAAGCCCTTCAGCGAAATATAAGGAGGGTATCCAAAACCATGGATTCCGGGTCACCGGTTTGTTTTTCATAAGTTCTGTTTAAGCGATTTGAATTGATATCCTTTGTTTTTATAATCTTCAATAATATTTTCAAGTTCCAGATAAAACTTATCCTTTCTTGCGGGATTTGTTCCAGGATGAATCAAAAGAATTACTCCGTTTAATCCATTCTCGTCAGTATGCTCATATGTGACCATTCCTTCCTTTAATTCTGATGAGGATTTATAATTCACCATTTCCGGAGTAGTATAATCAGCATTGGTTCCGGTTCCGGGAGTAAAGTTTACAACTTTTAATCCCTGCTGTATACACCAATCAACGGTTTGTTGATTATACCATTCATATGGAGGCATAAAAATTTTTGCATTTTTTCGTTCAATTCCAAATCGGTTCAGTTCAAAGTAATTGTTTTCGATGTCTTTTTTAAATTCTTTATAGGAAATCAATGTGGAGTCTCTTTTTGACCAGTCACAATACAACAAATGTTGGTCGGAATGGGCGCCTACATAATGTCCATCCTGAATTATCTTTTTAATATTGATTTTGAATTTTTTGTTTCTGAGAAAATTTCCTGTAAAAAAGAATGATGCTTTAATATTATATTTTTTGAGGGTTTTAATAATATATTTTCCACCTTCGAAAAAAGAATCAGCAGTAAAAGCTAAATAGATGTTTTTTTCATTTGGATTTTTTCGGACAATTACTCCAAAATCATCCTTGATATCCCTATTGTTAATACTTTGTTTTTGCCCTTCATGTTCCATTGAAGCCAGATAAAAACTTAGGCTGGCAGTTCCGTCCATGGTTGGTTCGTTGGATGTGTAATCACCAATATCATCATGGTAAATTGCTTTGCCATTCTGGAAAGGTGCATAATCATCGTTACCGGTTAAATTCACCCCTATTTGGTTTTGAAATATGGTTTTGTAAACGGGTCCATCTACCAGCCCACCGTATGTAGTTTCACCCAAATGAACAGTAAGCGATGAATGTGGTTTCATTGGAGAATCTTTAACACCAGGCAATCCGCATATCATTGCAGTTCCCCACGGATTACACCCCAAAAGCCAGTCTCTTAGGGCAGCTTCCATTTCCAAAAATTCAATACTCCCTGTGAGTTCGGCATATAACCGGGCTTGCGTGAGTGCAGCTACAACCAAATTATTTGAACACCAGATAAATGGAACACCATTTAGAAATGGATCGCTTTTTCCTTTTTCTAAAAGATAACTTAATCCTTGACGGTAATAATCCTGAAATTCACTCTTGCTTTTTTCAGATTCATTTGCCAGATTATAATGTCCAAGATTAATAAAAGGATAATATTGGTAATGCCTGGCTTCACCCTTTTCCATCCAGGGTGTAACTGTTTCTTGTCTACCCCATTTAACAGCATTGTTTCGATATTTTCTTTTTCCTGTTAATATTGAAAGTTGACTGGCTGCTAATTCCATATCATCAACAAAGTTTTCCTCTTCATAAAAATAAGGAGAAACATTACTTGCAGTTTGTGTGAATCCGGGATTTTTCAATCCAAATTTGTAGGCTTCTATTGCTTTTTTTTCTAAGATTTCTGATAATTCCGAGTCGGAATTTTTAAATATTGAAGCAGCCAGGGCAAAAGCAGATGCGAATTTACCTGCAGTTGAGGAAACACCAGTAGTGTTATTTTTATATTTTGCTAATCCTTGTGGTTTACCCGTAACAAAATAAACCGGCCTGTATTCACCTAATCCATAATCGGCAGTGTCGGTTGTTGGTAACCGAAAGCCTATATGATCGCGGTCGTCAGCAATTTGGTTATACATTTCACCATAAGTCGGATTCATTTTTAATAACCAGTTGAGCCCCCATTTAATTTCATCCTGAATGTCGGGAACTCCGTTAACTCCAGGCAAACCGTTTTCCAGAAATTTATCATTATAAATTTCCGGATGTTTTGTGTAAGCAAACATCAATTGATAAAGGGCATTTGCCGAAGTTGTTGTATATTGGAGGTAATCGGTTGCGTCGTGCCATCCTCCTGTCACTTCAATTTTTTTGCCTGATCGGGTAGGATGATCCACAATAATCCCATCATGAAGGTGACAGGAATCATTTAAATAAGGATTAAAACCGCAACGTTGTTGGCGCATGTATTTCAAAATAAATTCGGCGGTGCCTTTGTAGGTGTCAGCATTAATTTTAAATATCTGCGAAAAAGTATTCCCAATTTTTATTATGTAATAACCTGATTTTTGATATTTACTGAAATCAAGCCTGTATGCAGATTTCATTCCCCATACGGAGGCATTGGCTGGTTTTACTTTGTCAGAAAAAACTTTTTTGCCAGACAGATTATAAATGTAAAAATCAGTAATTTTTTGATCCTCTTCTGAAATATAAACGGCAACTTTTATCGACTCAGGTAAGTATCCAAGCTGATTAATTCTAACCCAGGAATTTTGTGCCCAATAATCTTTGAAATAAATACGATTAACAGAAAAGTAAAAATTGAAATCCTTTTTGCCATATACAGTTTAGTTGCTATTCTCTAAAATTAAAATTATTTATTCGGAATATGCCCCCTAAACAAAAGGAATTTTTCAATTTTAGTTTTACAATACTTTTTTATTCTTTACTATACCCTGTTAATTCAAGTTAAAACTTAATTTCATACCTGTGCTTTGGTGTTTCCCATTTTCAAATCCAGCCACCACTGCTGCATCCATGATTAAGAAAATATTATTCAGACCATAACCAATTTCAAAGTAATGATTTTTGAAATCAGTAGTAAGGTAACTTCCAAAAAGGCTTTCGCGCATCAAAGTCCTGTTTAAAAGAGGCAGCCTCATGAAAATTAGTTTTTTAAAGTTGATAGCAGTATGTGCTTCAAGAAAATATCCTGATTGAATACTTTTATAGTAATCGAGCAAGTAAAACCGATTTGCTGATTGAGTGAATAAAACAGCCTGGTTATTTACATTAAAATATTTAAAATCGGGGGCAAATAATTTTTTATCATTTATAAAACCTCCTGCGGTTACGCTGTAATCCAGGTAGTTATCAAAACCTATTTTTAGATTTTGATTAATTGAAGCTGAAACAAAATCGTAATTAACATCACTGCCAAATATATTTTTGAAACCCTTTTCGTAGTAAAAAACAAAAGTTGGTTTATAACCTGTAGTTGGGTATTTTATATTGTTTCTAATGCGGTAACGTTGTTTTGGGGTATAAGTTAACCGTAATTGAGCTGTTGTTGCCTTACTTTCACTAAGCTGCCCAATTACCAAATGATCTATTTGTGGAATATTTGGAGTATAATCTTTATTTTTAGCATTTATAAATTTATAGTCTGAATGGTTTTTTAATGGCGATCTTTTTGCAATTTGGAAACCAGCCCTGATGTTTAATCCATTCGAAATTTCAGTTCCCCAGAGCACATTGACAAATTTATTTTCATAAAATTTCTGAAAGTTGTCTTCAAAAAATAATGTATAAAAATCGTTTTCAAATGAACTGAGTGCCGAATTTCGTTTAAAATCAACTGCTTTAATACCTCCTCTGAAATTTACCCAACTCCGTTTTTTACCATTATATAAATAATATACTGAATAATCGGCAGAGGGAGTTTTTCGCGAAAATGCATATCCAATATTGGTGCTTGCCGTGAACCTACGACCAAGTGTGTCAGTCAAATTGTACGAAAAAGGGAGAGTATAATAAAATCCATCAACCGTATTAAATGTTAAACCTGATAGATTTATAATGCCTGAAATTGAGAATCGGGAATTAAATCGGGCACTATCTTTTTCATATCTGTAAGTACGGCCCAGAATAAGATCGGTGATTTTAAATTTTCGCATGCCGTTTTGAATTGAATCTTTATATTCCGGAGAGTTGTGAACTTCAGATATAGAATCTTTTTCACTAAATGTTGAAGTTTCAATATGAGTTAATGGAATAGGCCTGAAAGATGCCCAGTAAACAGAATCGTTATTGATGGCATTTTTACCAATTTTTACCGGATTTATTATTTCAATTGGTTCAGGGGGCAAAGTTCGTTTAATTTCTTTGTCCATCAAACGCTCAAGTTTATACATATCCCTGTTCGAAAGATTTTTCTTTTTCCGGAGTGTTTCAATTTTTTTTTGATTTTTTGAAATTGATTTTACTTCTGGTTTTACTATCAATTCCGCTTGCGCCAGCGAATCCAGGATATTAGTGTTTTCAATTTCTTTTTCTCGTAGGATATTCTGAAAAGAATGATCCAGATTTTTATTAAGTACGACTGAATATTCAGAAAATGAAGCCACATAATTGTATTTTATTCCAAATCCCAGTGCTGCCATATCCATTTCAAAATCGAAACTGGTTGGCATCCAGGTATTGTTTTCAACCAATCCATAAAGTTGCCGCATCGTAACATCCATCATTGGCATAGTAAAGTCAAGGTCGGCAGAGTGAATATTCCAGTAATCTTCAACAATATTAATAATACCTTCAAATGCTCCCTTCCCTTTGTTTTTTGGGATTACTTTAATTTTATTTATGAGTTTTCCCTGGTCTTCAAAAACTCCTGCCAATTCAAATTTGTAAACCTTCATGGCATTTCTTCCAACAGGCGAGGTTACACCATATTCTGAAACATTATACAGGTTTGTGGTTATCATTTCCATTGCGTCGGAATCATTATCATCGCCGGTCGAATGCATGGCAATAACTTCCTGTTTCAAATTATCAGGCAACTCAAAATGGATTTTATTTAGCGATTCCAATACAAATGGTTTATCTTTCTCAACACCTTCTTTTTCAAGCCTTTTTTTAAACAATCGAGGAATTTTGTAAATAATCCCTGTTCCTTTGAGGTAGAGTTTACAATCGTATTCTGAAACCTGATTTGTATAATATGGAGCCATTGCAATAGCATGGCGCATTACGTAATATGCAGGATCTTCACCCGATGCAAGTACTTTAATTTCTTTGATGTTTACACTTTGTGTTTGCATAATTATTTTAACATCCTCGGAACTATTTGTAACATTAAATTTCTGAATATAAGTTTTGTAGCCTATGTATTGAAAAAGTACTTCCCATTCTCCATCCGGAAGTTTTAACTCAAATTGCCCTTCATGGTTTGATGTAGTCCCTGATTTTAAGACAGGCACATAAATATTTGTATAAGGTACCGGTTGTCCTTCAGTATTTGTAATCATACCTCGTATACCCTGTGCGTTTGAAAAAATGTACAAAAAAAGAAATGGGATTAAAAGTAAAATTGTTTTCATTTTTGATTTGATTGTGTCAAGCAAAGTAAATGAATCGAATTGTAAGATTTAGTTAAGGACAATTAAAATTCCTGAAAAATGTAGAAACCTAAAAATTTGTGACTAATCAGTGTATTGTAAATTTGCAATAAT
>JABMQB010000231.1 GCA_013203525.1 Mariniphaga sp. | reverse complement strand
TTGTGACCAGAGAATGCATTTCTCCGCCGCAATGCCCATGACCCCCTCACGCACCATTTGATGGAGTGAATCACCGATTTAACTTTTACCAATAACGACAGATAACGAATCTGATGGTTGATTAAATGGGGGGCGCCTCTAAGTATCAAATCGATAGCCCTCAACATTGAAAAAGTCACCCGTGCAGAGATAGGATAAGTATCAGCAGTAGTACGCCTAAACCCATTCTTAGAATTCTCAAGCTTTGCAGCGCACACGCGCCGGAATATACATCGTGCATGGAAAGTGCAAGTATGTGTCTGTAATTTCATCTACTCACAAATTTTTATGGGTACAGGAAAAAAGAAAATCATTTAATGATAGTTTCCACTGCAAGTAATAGAATACAGGCTGTTCAAGATTCGTTTATTGAGCCCCCCGCCAAATCAAAGAAAGTAAAAATCTCAATTATAACACCGGCACATAACGAGGAGCAGGTTATCGGATCGTGCTTAGATAGTGTAAGACGCCTCCAGATTCCCGAGGGATTTGAAATTGAGCATATAATCGTTGCTGATCGTTGTGACGATCATACCCGGGATATCTGTTTGGAACGGGGTGTTAAAGTTATCACTAAAAAATTTCGTGGAGAAGCACTTGATCCTGTCACTGAGGCTTTTGAGTTAGGGGTGAAAGAGACTGAGGGAGAAATAATCGGAAAGCTTGATGCTGATATAATTTTACTACCGAACTGGCTCATACAAATGGTTGGTTATTTGGATAATGAAACGGTTTCCATCAGTAGTAGTGTAAAGACTAGAACGGGTAAATGGTGGCTAGATTTTCTTATGTGGCTTAGAGATCTCAACTATCGGATTACCCCGATGGGAAAGGATCCTAGAGGAGCCGCAAGATTGATCAGCCGAAAACTTTTAATGGAAATTGACGGGTTCAATCCAAAGCGGGCCTCATGGGACACGGCTTTAGACAGGGAAATCAGAAAGCAGGGCCTAAAAACATTAAATATTGAAAATGTAATTGCGTTGGAATATCGCCCATCTCTAACGATGCAGAAGATAATACGAAAGCAGATCAGTCAAGGAATAGCTAGAAAGAAATTGGGAGTAAGTATATTTCGTACACTGGCACACTCGATATTTCGGATTAGGCCCTTCGTCATTACAGGATATATCATCGGGGAAAAGTAGAAATGAATGGGGAATTAGGTCATCCAAATGCACCAGAGCAAATTAGAATATTGCATATATGGAATATAACCGGCTCTGGAAGCACTATTTCAAAGTTCATGGATAAAACCTATAAAACGCATAGCTGGGTTATAACTCGAAAAAAGTTTGATCCATGGGAGCATACCCTATATGGAGAGACATCAATTCTTGGAGCTAAGTTATTTACCTTAAAGGCGTTAATTCTGGCTAGAAGATATGATATTCTTCATGTTCACGCCTTTGATAAAATAGTTCCCTATCTCAAATTAATCTATCCTAATAAGAAAATATTGTTACATTATCGTGGTGTTGATATACGTGGTCTCTGGGATTCAAGAGTAAAGTATTGGAATAAAGCGGATATTGTATGCGTTTCTACTGAAGATCTTTTAGAGGGGGCTCCTCCTGGAATAAGATATATTCCGAGAGCGGTTGATACGGATGTATTTTATCCTCGGGGTGTTTCGGAGACGGGCACTGCTTTTCATACTTCCTATGATGCTGATGAGTTGGCGATAAAATATGCGGAGGAACATAATCTATCTCTCACAATCAATGACCGCTTTGAGAACCCTATTAAATATACTAAATTTGGTGAGACATTATCGAAATATGAATATTATATAGATGTAAAGAGAAGTCATGGAAAACTTTTAGATGTCCTGAGTAAAACGGGGTTGGAAGCACTTGCATGCGGACTTTATGTAATCAGAAGGGATGGGAAAATTGTTAAGGATCTTCCCGTGAAGCATATACCCGAATATGTAGTTAAAATAATCTATAAAATATATCTAGAGATACTAAAGTGATTATATTTCAACACAATATTTTTTTATACTTATATAAAATTATATTTTACCTCATATTCTCTTGGAAGTAAATATTGTCTATTTATTTTATACTTCTTTGGTCTTAAGTAATATTTATGTTCCGAATATCTTTTCTTCCAACATAAAATTTTTTTTATTACGCGCTTTTTTGTTTTTAGAGAGCCATAAAAGAGAACTCTAATT
>JABMQB010000230.1 GCA_013203525.1 Mariniphaga sp. | reverse complement strand
CAATTCTTTTGAAACATCCTTTTGTTCATGTGAAAGATTTTCTTCCGCCTTTTTTATAAGTAATTCCTTTTGAATCCATTTTTTAATATAATCTTCTGCCATAAGAGTACTATCGGATACACCTATTTTGTTTGGCACAAAATCATACACTTCGGAAAGATAAAGATATTTATCCCCTACTTTTGCTACAGGCTTATCAGAGTCATTCGCACTATCGGAACACGACATTGCAACCAATAAAAGTGTAAGTATGTACAGGATGCTAATTCGAGACATTGTTGATGGCTTTCAAAAGCTTTTTATTGACTTTAATTTTATACTTTGATCTTAGTTCTTTTACCCATTCTGTTTCAAGATAATTCTGATAATCAGAAAGGTATAATCCTCTTGCTTCATTTAGCAATTTTGATTCTGAACCAATTTTATCACCACGGATAAACTCAAGTTCTTCATTAAAATTTTCCGGTTTTTCTCCATTCCAAACATAGAAATTAACAATCGGGTTTGAATTTTTCTCCCAGGCACCCTCTTCAATTTGCACCTTTTCTTCCTCTGAATTGGTTAAATCAAGTACTTCCTGAACAGTCATCCCTTCCGAAAAATATTTATCTGCTTCCTCCCGGGTTTCAATATTCATACATTTTACAATTAATCCTTTAAACCGCTCTCCCCACATATATTTCCCCGTATTTCTTTTATAATATGCTTCCAGTCCTATACTATCAGTTGAGGCAAATGACCAGATTTTTTCGTCGGATAAATTAAAAAGCAAAATTCCGTCATGGTATTCCTGCATCAGATATTTAAAATCAGGGTATTTATCTTCCAGTTTTGAATCTTCATAGCTGGTTAGTTCATATTCAACCCATTCATTTAAATACTTGTTAAAAGTACTCTCTTCAAATTCTCTTAAAGCAGGATAATTATCGATGGTATATGTAAAAAACCTATCAATTGTATATTCCGTTCCATCCAATAAAAATAATTGATCTGTTAATGAATTATTCGGATCCACCTTAATTAGGTAAGTGTTATTTTTTACATTTTTTACATTTTTTTCATTTACCTGAAAGCCATATTCAGATTTTAACTTACCCACAAAAGCTGATTTACTATGTACACTTCGGGCAGGATCGCTTTTAATCCTCCTCTCAATTTCTGATTTAACTTCATCGAAAGTTTTAACAGGCCTGTGATCCAAACGTTTAATAATATGAAAACCAAATTGTGTTACAATGGGTTCTGTATAATCGCCATTCTTTTCAAGTGCAAAAGCAGGATTTGCAAAATCAGAAATCATTCTTCCCGAGCTAAACCATGCCATCTCACCTCCATTAACTGAGGAATTTTTATCGTCAGAATATTTTTTTGCCAATTCCGCAAAATCGGCTCCATTCTTTAGCTGTTTATAAATACTATCTATTTCCATTCTGAGAGTCTTCATGATACTGTTATCAGTATTCTGAGGAAATGATTTCATTATATGTGCTACTTTGATTTCTCCTTTCGCATCACGTTTATCATCAACTTTTAGAAGATGGTACCCATAATTTGAACGAACTGGCATGCTTATTTCTCCAACCGGAGTTTTATAAGCTGCTTCTTCAAAGGGAAACACCATTTGAAAAGCACTGAAATAACCTAAATCACCACGATTTGATTTGGCAGAAGGATCTTCAGAATATTCAAATGCAGCATCTTTAAACTCCAAACCATTAAGGATTTTGTTTCGTACATCCATAATTTTGTTGTAAGCAAGCAATGTATCCTCCGGGGCCTGATTATTTGGAATTGCGACCAAAATATGGCTCGCCTTAACTTCTGTTACCATACGTTGATAGGTGTCTGCAACCAATTTTTCATTAAAACTAACATCGGTAAGATATGGAGCAGCAAGTTCCTTCCGGTAAGTTTCCAATTCATTTATAAACGATTGAATTGTATCCATTTTTAGATTTTCTGCTTCAATCACCTTTAATTTAAAATTAACAAACAAGTCAAGGTATTCTTCCGGACTTTTCTTATCTGATTCTTCTAACAGGTTTGAATTATTCTTTTGATAAATTCTTACAAATTCCTCTTTGCTGAATTGCCTGCCATCTATGGTTAGCATCACCTCCTTGTTTTGAGCCACCATGCTATATACTATCGAAAACAAAATAATTACGCTTATAAATCGTCTCATTTTGAATATCAATTTAAATTGTTTAAATAATTTAATTATCTGGCACTGTAATTTGGAGCTTCACGTGTTATTGTGACGTCGTGCGGATGGCT
>JABMQB010000229.1 GCA_013203525.1 Mariniphaga sp. | reverse complement strand
TTACTCCCCTTCGATTCAACTATTGCATAATCATCTATTTCTTCTTCACTGAGTAAAACTTCCCCTTTTTCATTTATTAAATTTAATGTAGAAGTCATAAAGTCACCCTGATAAAATGGATTTTCATCATTAAATGAATTATCATATACTACACTGGTGTATAAAATTTCAACCAAGGGATCCTTATTAAAAATATTTGTCGAAATCAATTTTACTTCATTCAAAAAATGCCCTTTAGGTAAAGGTAAATCCACTGTTTTGTAAATTGATCTGTCCAGATTTAAGATATTTAAAACCTTTGTTTTTTCCTGATATTTAATGTACTTAATTATTCCATTATCAAGTTGTAATATTTTAACCTTTTCATCTATAACATTTTCCTGAATAAGTTGAGTAAAACCTGTTGATACTATTAACACTAGTCCTATTGATATAATTAAGGTCTTCATACCATTAATTGTTAATTTTAATTTTTCAGGCATAAAAGCTATAAAAAACTATTGACAAAAGCAACTGGTCAATACACATTTTATGTTTTAACGAACACATCATTTCGCATCTGACGGGTACTTTTAAAATAATGACCTTAACCTGCCAGCCGGATTGGATGGTACTCCGATGCTTGTTTCGAAAAAAGAAATAATCAATTCGACACCTAGCCAGCTTGCTGTAAAGCACTTCATTCTTAAGCAGTTAAATTCAATTAATATTGTTCCTGAATTTTTGTTGGTGTATCTTAAAGCTTTTATAAAATGAATTTGCTAATTTTGTTTTTATAAGTATTAATTTACTGGATAGCGCAAAATAAATGAACATATGCCTGATCCCAATCTCGATAAAACGGAACCTGTTTATACCTTGAGCATAGCGGCAAGATTATCAAACACTCCTCAACATTCAATTCGTCAATACATTGACAAAGGATTAATTATTCCTTTCAGAACAAAAACCAACCGCCATCTTTTTTCAGAAGTAGATATTTCAAGATTGCTTTGTATTCGGGGATACCTGAATGAAGAAGGTTTAAATATTGCTGGTATTAAAGCATTGTTTTCATTGGTGCCCTGCTGGGCTCTAAAACCTTGCACATTAAAAGATCGCAATAATTGCGAAGCTTATCATTCATCCAGTTATCCATGCTGGGAAGCCACTAACAAAGGACCGGAATGTAAAAATACGGATTGCAGAATTTGCAATGTATATCGAATTTCAGAACAATGTCAAGATATTAAATCACTTTTTAAAAAATTGATAAATTAGAAATTTCAAAAATAAGTTCCATCTTCTTTTCTTTGTGATTCTTATTTCCTGTTCACGAGGTAAAACCCGATACTTTAAACTTCTTCCGCATACAAATCATAATCCTCGGCACCGGTTATTTTTAGATTTACAAAATCACCATTTTTAAGTTCCTTTTTTGAAGTTATCAAAACTTCACCATCCACTTCTGGTGAGTCATACTCGGTACGTGCTACATAATATTCTCCCTCTTTACGATCGACAATCACACGAAACTCCTGCCCTATTCTCTGAATATTCAATTCTGCAGAAATCTGTTGCTGAATTTCCATTATTTCATCGGCACGGGCATGTTTGATTTCTTCAGGAACATCATCTTCGAATTGTTTGTAGGCATAGGTTCCGTCTTCATGCGAATACGGAAAAACTCCCAGCCGTTCAAATTTCATATCCCGAACAAACTGTTTTAGTTCTTCAAAATCTTCCTTTGTTTCACCAGGAAATCCAACAAGCAAGGTTGTCCGTAAAACAACACCCGGAACTTCAGCTTTAATTTTTTTAATCAAGGTTTCAGTTTCTTCACGGGTTACATGACGCATCATACGTTTTAATACCGGATTGGCAATATGCTGCAAGGGCATATCAAGGTAATTACACACTTTTGGATTTTCTTGCATAAGCGGTAAAATCTCTTCTGGAAATTTGGTTGGATATAAATAGTGCAACCTGATCCATTCAATACCATCAATTTCTGAAATGCGATTAATCAGTTCAGCCAGTTGGGT
>JABMQB010000228.1 GCA_013203525.1 Mariniphaga sp. | reverse complement strand
TATCTGGAGGTTAAACTTGACTCTTTTTGCAACAGTGGTATTTTTCTACGTTCTAACGAAGGCGGGGCAGCCTACCAAATAGAATTGGCGATACCAGGAAATACAGGGAGTTTATTGGGTGAATGTCTTCGTCCTAGCGAACGAGCCAGAGCTACAGGTTATGAAAAGGTTTGGCGAGAAGATGATTGGAATTCGTTTCGAGTTCGGATGGAAGGTGATATTCCTCATCTGACATTATGGATAAACGATACTAAAATGTGGGATGTTCAGCAACCCAAAAACGATTTTTTAGCTGAAGCTACTGAAGGAATGATTGCTTTGCAGTGTCATTGGGTTTCAGTTTATTCTCCGGCTGCAGGCCAGGGCATGCGATTAACCAGTTGGCGGCCTGATAGGCCTATTAAATTTCGCAATATTGCCATTAAAGAATTGTAATAAATGCAAATTATGTTTCAAAAGAAAGGAGAAATATTATGAGCAATTTAAATCGAAGAGATTTTATGAAAAAGACCTTAGTAAGCGGTGCAGTAGTTAGCGTGGTTCCCCGATACGTTCTGGGTGGGACCGGTTACACGCCCCCAAGCGAGAAAATTCAGGTGGCGGTCATCGGCACTGGCAACCGTATGAACATCCTTATTCAAGCCTTCAATAAACAGCCTGACTGCGCTACTGTGGCTCTTTGTGATGTGGATAATACTAGGCTCACACAATTCGCAGCGAAGTTCAGTGACAAGGTTGATACATATGAAGATTACCGTCGCATAATTGAGCGCAAGGATATTGATGCAGTAGTGGTGGCTACACCTGACCATTGGCATGCCCCTATGACGGTGGACGCCTGCGAGGCGGGAAAGGATGTTTATCTCGAAAAGCCCATTTCCAATACTATACCTGCAGCGGTTCAGATACTAGAAGCAGCCCAGAAACATAAGCGGGTTGTTCAATTGGGTACGCAGCAGCGCAGTTGGCCCCATTTCCAGGAGTGCGCCAGGATGATCCAGGACGGGCTGATCGGAGATGTGACTCAGGTCATTGTTAATCATGTAAGCCGTTATGGCAGAAGTAGACCGCAGCCTGCACAACCGGAGCAAGTTCCGGAAGACTTTAACTGGGAGATGTTTCAGGGGCCGGCGCCAAGGCATCCTTATGAAAGTGCCAGGCGGCGTTGGCGCAGCTACTATGATTATGGTGGTGGTGGGATCACCGACTGGGGCGTCCACTTTATTGATATTGTGCACATGGCACTAGGATACGATGTGCAGGCTCCAACATTCACCGCAGCGGCGTCCATGCCAAACCCGGATCCCGAACTCGTGCCAGGTACTTATACGATCAGTTATAAGTACGACGATTTCGTAATGTCATTTGTGAGTGCCACACGACCCACCACCGAAATTTCAAGAGGACCCTCCTTTTACGGAATGAAGGGCTACCTGTTTGTGAACCGCGCAGGGTATATAATTAGACCCACAAGCGGGCGAGGTGTTGAGGCGTCCTTTGAAGCGAAGGATTTTTTATTGGACGATAGTGTAACTTCCGGGAGGGCGGCCCATGATGTTCACGTACGAAACTGGATGGATTGCATAAAGTCCCGGCAGAAACCAACATGTAATGTAGAAGTTGGCTTTTACTCTAGCCTTCCCCCTTTGCTTGGCCGTCAGGCGATCCAGGAAGGGAGAGCACTAACATGGGACCCAATGACTAAAACAGCAAAGAGGGTTTGAGTCCAGTCCACTTCGGAACGCCTGGAAGGGCATAATGTGTTTATTAAAAAGAATCAAAAACTCAAAAAGGATAAAAGAAATCATGATTGCTAAAAAGACTTTAACCATAATAGTTTTAGTATTTCTTTTTTTGCCTACAATATTTGCTCAAAGTAAGTTTGTGCAAGGAAAGGTTACTACTTTCGATAGTATCCTTCTTATGAATGCATCTATAAAAGTGAAAAGCACAAATCAGGTTGTATTATCTGACACAAATGGGTATTTTAGTCTTATATGTAACACTCCAGACAAATTTATAATCAGTGCAAATGGATTTGTTACTAAAAGGTTTAAGGTAAAAAAAGAAACAAAACTGGTTTTGATTAACCTACAACTTCAAAGTAATGATGAAGCCCAGGAAATTGCAATTGGATATGGTCATATAAAGGATAGAGAAAAACTATTTGCCATGAACTCTTTACATAATAAAGAGGAGGATTTCTCAAGGTACAAAGATGTTTTCAATATTATCAGTGGTAGATTTCCAGGAGTTGAAGTTTTTCAGGGTGAAATTAGAATAAGAGGAATAAGTAGCACACACGGTAATGGAGCTCTGCTTATTCTTGATGGTATGCAGGTAAATGAATCAACTATAAGAAGTTTATCTACTCAATCAATTAAAAGTATAAATGTTCTTAAAGGTAATGCAGCTTCAATTTATGGTGTATATGCTACAAATGGAGTTGTTGTTATTGAAACTAAATGAGAAATGATAATATTGTCATTATTTAAGACCTATAAATTAACCAGATAATCGATAACCAAAATGTACATTCAATTGAAAAAAATTAGTTTCCTAATAATTATGGTTTTGCTCATGGGTCAGGTCGTTGGAGGGGTACAAACCAGTGAGGTATATCCCTTAAAAGTAGGAGTTGCGAAAATTGACATTACTCCTGAGGACCAGCCAGTGGCTCCGGCAACCGGGAAATACGATCATGAACGGGCATACGTTCGTGCCATTGTTCTGGATAATACCAACACACGTGCGGCACTTATCACCATCGAAGGACGTATCGACAGTGCAAGCTGTGCTGATCTGCTGGTCAATTTATCGGATGAGCTGGATTGCCCGGTTGCGAACATCATCATTACCACCACGCACTCTCATAGCGTTAGGATGGATCGTTCTGTGAATAATCAACCGAAACAGGTCGCAGACATTATTCTGGATGCCGTCATCCAGGCCAGGTCCTCACTGCAGCCTGCAAAGATGGGATATGGAAAGGGAGTATGTTACCTGAACGTGAACCGTGATGCAATTGATATGGATACCCGGGAATGGGTCCAGGCACCAAACCTGGATGGCTGGTCTGACAAGACTGTGGATGTTATTAAGTTTGAAAAACCTTCCGGCGAACCCATTGCGGTCTATATGGCCTATGCCATGCATCCGATCAATGCATTTGCACAAGGTGTCTTCAGCGCGGATTTTCCAGGGGCAACCTGCCGTTACGTTGAAAAGGCTTTTGGTGATGATATTGTTGTGGCTTTCAGCCAGGGTGCATCAGGAGACCAGAATCCTATTATCATGAGGCCCCAATTAAATGCAATTGCAAGTGTGAGAGGTGGAGAGCTCACTGGTAATGAGCGGAAACCGGTTGATCCGGATGCGTTGGACAATGTCTTCAGGCTTATCGAAAGCGAAGGTCAGATTCTTGGAGAAGAGGTTATTCGGGTGATGACCTTAACCAGGAAGACCATCGGAGATCTGTACATAAAAGGGGCTCAAAAGACGGTGAGCTGTCCCGGGCGGGTAAGGGTCAATTATGACCGGACCAATCCTGTTTATCGTGAAGGCAGTCTGGGTGAATACGAAGACGGACCAGATGTAGATCACCACCTGGCAGTACTGGGTCTTGGAGCTACAGTCATTGCTGCATGTGATGGGGAATTATTCTCTTACATTGGGCTGCAACTGAGAAAAGAATCTCCGCTAACCCAAACCATGTTTGTAACGCTGACCAGCACAGGTCTTGGACAGGGGCGCGGTTATATTCCCAACGATGCTGCCTATGGGGAACGAACCTTTCAGGTACTGGGAGCCAGGGATAAACAGGGCTGTGCCGAACGTGCAATTATTGATGGTCTTACTGAGTTGATCACGGATTATATAACTCCGTAAAACAAACTATTACAAAAAAATGTACCAGGCAAGTATAGTTCATGAATATGAATTTGGTGAAAAAAAATTAACCTTGATATAATTGAAAAATTAAACACTACGAGTACAATTTTTTGTTTTTTAAACATAAAAGAAAAAGTATATACACATGAAAAATTTATTTTGGATTATTCTATTATCTGCATTATTTATAAATGATAATGTAAGTGCAGGTGAATTGTTAAAAAATGGAGATTTTGAAATTGGAATAGCTGCCCGTGACCGATCTAGTTCTTTTCATTGTAAATATTGGCGAAGAGTAATAGAAAAAGAGAAAGAGTTTAATTCATGGCTTACTGATGGGACCCTGGCTCGTAATCAAATTGGGGCAAATAACAAAGCTTTAAATTTCCGATGGCAAGTCTCTTCAGTGTTTCAATATTTCAGTGCCATTGCCAATGAAGAATATACTTTTTCTGTCGATTATTATATTCCTACCACTGAATGCCGTTGGCAACCTCGAATTCAGGTAGAATGGTATAATTCTTCAGATGTATTGATTGGAGATCTCATAACTATTGCTGAAGTTGATAACATTTCTTCTGATACCCAACAATGGATTAAGCTGGAAGGCAAAGCCACTGCACCATCTAATACGGCATATGCTCGAATATTGTTAAATGTTAATGATCGTGGTACAGGCCCTTATTTTCAACAAGAGTATATTGATAATGCCTCTGTTATAGGAAAACCTGGCAAACATAATTTACCTGTTTCATTTAGTTGTTACCCATATAATTTATTAGAACTGGATTTCATAGATGAGAGTTTACTATTTAAAAATACACTTACAAAGTTTTCTGATGATAAAAATGATGATCTTCTTACATTCACAAAAATTAGCGGACCTGATTGGCTGAAAATTGCTCCTGATGGAGTTCTTGAAGGTACACCACTTTTTGCGGATGCAGGAGAAAATCAATTTGTTGTATCAGTTTCAGATAACAAGGGAACTTCGGATACATGTACGGTTTCCATGCTTGTAGTCGGATCATTGCGATTAGCGCATATTTTTGACGATGACATGATGCTTCAAAGAGGGGCTTCAATTCCGGTATGGGGTAAAGCATTGCCAGAAATGTATGTAACGGTAACAATGAGCACTGGTGAATCCAGCAGCACAAGCTCTAATGCCCAGGGAGATTGGTCGTTGGAATTACCGGCAATGCCTATGAGTAAATCCCCTGTATATATGACTATAACCAGTGGAACCCGAACCTTCAATTTATCTAATTTACTTATTGGTGATGTTTGGTTTTGTTCAGGACAATCAAACATGGCTTATTCCCTGATAGCTATATCAGGTTACGATGAGGAAATACAATCTTCTGAAAATCCTGCATTGCGTTTTGTTTCAACCCCAACCTGGGGAAGAAGTTCCATTCCTGTTGAAAACTTTCAGGAAAGATTGAGATGGGATGTATGTGAACCATCGACATCAAAACATATTTCTGCAGTAGGATATTTTTTCGGAAAGTATCTGGAAGCAGATTTAGATATTCCAATTGGTTTAATTGTTTCTGCCAGAGGGGGAACCAGGATTGAACCCTGGGCAACCGGTTTGTCCGATTCAGGAGATGCGGCTCTATATAATTCCGATGTACATCCTTATACAAAAATGCCCATAAAGGGAGTTCTATGGTATCAAGGTGAAGCAAATGTTAGAAACGGTAGTACCTATACTGATAAAATGCAAACTCTCGTTAAGGAATGGAGAGCTGTTTGGGGAAATAATTTTCCGTTTTACTTCGTGCAGTTGGCTTCCTTTAATAATCGTGGTGATGCTGTTTACCAACTTCCAGAATTTTGGGCAGCGCAAACCAAAGCTATGGAACTTATTCCCAATTCCGGTATGGCAGTCATAACCGTTATCAGCACAATAGACAATATTCATCCTAAAAATAAGGACGAAGTGGGCCGTCGTTTGGCTCTTTGGGCTAAACATGGAACATATGGTATTGACAATTTAGTGTATAGTGGGCCCATGGTAAAGAAGATGGTAAAAGAAGGGGATAAAATACGTGTATTTTTTGATCGTGTTGGTGGCGGATTAGCCTCCAGAAATAACCTGCCCTTAAATTGGTTTGAAATTGCCGGCGCCGACTCAAATTTTGTGGAGGCAAATGCAGTTATTGAGAATAATACCGTGCTCGTTAATACAAATTTAGTGAAGGAGCCTGTATTTGTGCGGTTTGCATGGAACGAAATTGCAGAACCAAATCTTATGAACAAAGAAGGATTACCTGCAAATAGTTTTTATAGAGATGTACGTGGGCAATTATTGAGAAAAGAATAGAAAATTATTTATAATTCAGGTATTAAATATAATAATTCACATAGCTAGCGATTTTTAGGTCAATGATTATCTTTTTACTTGATCTAAATTATTTAGTATGTAAAAGGTAGAAATGGTGCATGTGGGTTAAATAATGATGCAATTATGTTAGATTTTAAAAGTATTAACATAAAGATACTTGATTTTTTAAAATGGATTAACTATTTAGAATATTTGAAGAAATTATTATGAAGCTGATAGCCAAAAAAGAAAAATATGAGGTATAAAAAAGATGCAAAATAAAATATTGATTTTCTATGTGTTAATGGTCTTCTTGCCAGTATTTAGTATGGATTTGCAAGTTCAAAATAAGAGTTTCGATCCACAAAATCAGGAAATGCAAACCTTCAATTCCTATATGGACGTTGGCTACGATCAGGTTCTTCGCCCTCAGTTCCACTTTACTTCCCGGAAAAACTGGCTTAATGATCCCAATGGTTTGGTTTACTACGACAGTGAGTGGCACCTTTATTTTCAACATAATGCACTTAGTGTTAAAAGAGGCATTAAGTCATGGGGGCATGCAGTGAGTAGTGACCTGGTACACTGGACTCAACTTCCACATGCTATTCTTCCTTATGATAATGGAGCCATTTGGTCGGGGACAGCCATAGTAGATCATAACAATAGCCTGAAAAAACAGGTAGGCGATACCAAAACTTTGGTCGCCTATTTCACAAAAACAAATAATAATGGATTCTATCAGGCCATGGCTTATAGTTTAGACAAAGGCAGGACCTTTATTCTTTACAACGAAGGGAAAGCAGTAATTCCCAATCAAGGTATCATGAAGGGAGAGCGTGATCCCAAAGTTTTCTGGGATGAAAAAAATAAAAATTGGAAAATTATTCTCATTCTTGGCAGCAACGAAAGAATAATTCGAGTCTTCGAATCAGACAATATGATTGATTGGAAAAAAGCCGGTGATTTCAGTCGGAAGTGGGCAGCCGAATGTATTGATCTGTTCCAGCTTCCTGTTGATGGAGATAAAAATAATATGAAGTGGGTCATCGCCGATGCAAGTTTTGATTATGAAGTAGGGCAATTAGAAGGTAACAATTTTATAACTGAAGGTTCTACTCTGCAGGGTGATTTCGGGAAAGGTTTTTATGCGGCTCAAGTTTTTAACAACGGTCCCGATGGCCGGGTTGTTCAAATTGGTTGGATGAATGATCGCAGAGAAGATTGCCCTTATCTCGAACAGAAAATGCCCTTTAATCAGCAAATGAGCTTTCCTGCTGATTTGAGCCTACGCACTACACCTGATGGTATACGTTTATTCCGTTGGCCAGTGGCGGAAATAAGGAGTTTGTATAAGAAATCCTACACATTTAAAAATACCTCTGCAAAAGCTATTAACAGAAAGTTGGCTAATGTTAAACCTGAATTGGTAGATATGTCAATTGAATTTGAACCCGGTTCCGATGGAGAGCTAAACCTGACCGTACGAGGTATTAAAATATCCTATGGGCAACTCATAGATTATAAAAATGCTGAAAAAGAAGTAGATAAAATTAAAAGCTTCACTTTTAATGGCAAATCATGCCCAGCCCCACTTATTAATGGGAAGGTAAAATTGCGAATACTGGGCGACAGAACTTCGATAGAGCTTTATGCAAATGATGGTGCTACTGTGACTTCGGGTTACGAATTCGATATTCCCAAAAGTCTGGATATTAAAATTGAATCAGAAGGCAATGTAAAAATTAATTCTTTCGTGGTAAATGAACTGATGTCGTCCTGGAGCAAAAATTAAGGTGGCTGTGTATATAATTTTAACTATAACCATACAATTTTGAAAATATGAAGAATTTATTTTATCTCGCTATTCTATTGAGTTTGTCTGTTACATCACTTGCGCAGAATGAAGAACGGGAATATGATTATATGTTTTTTGAGAACAGTATTTTGCCGGGTAACTATTTTTATTCTTCTGTAAATTACTCTGAGGAAAATTATGTAAAAAATAGTAAGGGAAAGCTTCCGGTTTGTGAAAAAGAATTTTTTACACCTCCAAATTCATTGGAATTGGATTATTCAAATGGTGCGGGAAATTGGGAAGCAGTAATTCAGTTTGAACGAATTCGGGGAAACGATTTTTTCAAAAAATCGGATCATCTTTCATTTTGGATGTTTAATGAAAATACCAAATCAGAATTGCTTCCAAATGTAACTTTGAGCCGGCAAAGAAAACAGCGACGTTCGGATGTAATAATTTCGGATGAACGTTCTGAAACAATTTCAATAAAAATATATATTACAGATAAAGTAAAGAATGGTTGGAAATTTGTAAAAATTCCTTTAACAGATTTTGGCAAATTTGAAGGTCTTCCAAATAATATTGTTTTTTCAAACAGTAATTCTAAAGGAGTTGGGAGAATTTTAATTGATCAAATGGAATTACTTCCTGAAGTTTCCTCGACGCCTGTTCCGGTTCCTAAAAAAATTATAACCGAGGGTTTTGAATTACATGTGGACATAAGGTGGAATCAGTTAGAAAATGAGAATGTTAAATATGTTAAAGTTTACCGTTCAGAGGATAATAAAATATTTAAACCAGTAGGTATACAACGTCCTTATTTCAATTGTTTTACCGACTTTACAGGTGATTTTAATAAAACTTATTATTACAATATTAGTTTTGTCGACTATCAATACAATGAAACCGAATACTCAAAAGTATCTAAGGTAACTACTCGAAAAATGAATGACCAGGAACTATTGGATATGGTTCAGGAAGCTTCATTTAGATATTATTGGGAAGGAGCGGAACCACATAGTGGTTTAGCAAGGGAAAATATTCCCGGCCGAAAAAATATGATTGCAAGCGGTGCTTCGGGATTTGGAATCATGGCCATTATTGTTGGAGTCGAGCGTGGCTTTATTAATCGTGAACAAGCGATAGAACGAATGCTTAAGATTAATTCCTTTCTTGAATCATGTGATAAATACCATGGTGCAGTTTCTCATTTTATTGATGGTCCAAGTGGAAAAACTGAACCATTCTTTGGCGACAGGGACAATGGGGGAGACCTGGTGGAAACTTCGTTCCTGTTCCAGGGTTTGCTGGCAGCAAGACAGTTTTTTGATAAAGAAAATGAAGATGAAAATAAAATTCGTGAGTCAATTACTAAACTTTGGGAAGCAGTGGAGTGGAATTGGTACGACAGGGAAAAAGAGGGGAAATTTCTTACCTGGCATTGGTCGCCTGACAAAGCATGGTTAATCGATCACAAATTAATTGGCTGGAACGAAACTATGATAACTTACATTTTGGCAATGGCATCCCCAACATATCCTATTGATGTTTCGATGTATTACAATGGTTGGGCAAGCCAGGAAGAAAGGGCGGTAAAATACCGAAAAGCCTGGGGCAAAACCGATGATGGTTCTTTTTATACCAATGGCAATTATTACCACGGAATAAAGCTTCCCGTTGGGGTAGCTAATGGTGGTCCACTTTTTTTTGTTCACTATTCTTATATGGGTTTAAATCCGCATAAATTAACCGACCGTTATACTAACTATTTCGATAACAATAAAAACATAGCACTTATTAATTGGCGGTATTGTTTCGAAAATCCTAAAAACTATAAAGGGATGAGTGATACATTCTGGGGCTTAACTGCCAGTGATGGTCCCTGGGGCTACAATGCCATTGAACCAAAAATTGAGAGAGATAACGGTACACTTGCTCCAACCGGCGCACTGGCCTCGTTCCCTTATACACCTAAGCAATCGATGGCAGCACTTAAAAATATGTATCGAAAACATGGGAAATATCTATGGGGTGAATATGGTTTTAAAGATGCCGTTAACCTGGAAGAAAACTGGCATGCTAGAATCTATATGGGTTTAAACCAGGCGCCTGTAACAGTAATGATTGAAAATTACAGGACAGGACTAATTTGGAATTTGTTTATGAAAAATGAAGAGATAATGAAAGTTTGTGAGAAATTGTCAAATAAATAATATCATAATGAAATACATTTTTAGAAATAGTAACCTGAATGTTGCTTTATTGCTTGGGTTAGCAGGATTATTGTCATGTACTAATCCTTCATTAAATAAAACTGTGAACAAACTTCCTAATGTAGTTTTTATTCTAGCCGATGATATAGGCTATGGTGATCTTGCAAGGTATGGCGGAAAATTACCAACTCCCAACCTTGATAAACTTGCCGATAGTGGAATTCGATTTACCGATGCACATTCTCCTGCAGCTTTATGTGCACCATCACGTTTTAGTATGTTAACAGGAAGTTATCCATATCGATCACATTCGGCAGGCGGGGCATGGAATACTAATACACCTTCCATTTTTAGTGATCCTAACGGGCATACAAAGGCCAGGCGTATGGTAACTGTTGCTGAAGTTTTAAAAAAAGCCGGATACCGTACTGCTTTTTTTGGGAAATCGCACCTCGGAGGCGATGTGTACGACACAAATGGGAATATCATTCGTGACCAGAAAGATATTTCAAATATGGATTTAAGCAAGGGTGTGCATAATTCAATAAATGAATTCGGATTTGATTATTCATATTCACTTCCCAGTGGGATTCAACATGAGCCATTTGCTTTTTTTGAAAATGGGAAATTTGCACCTTTCGACCCAAATAAACCTGCCGATAACAGCAGTACAAAAATGTGGTTAAATGGTCGTTATGAAGGTGATAACGGAACCTCCCAAATTGTTGAACATGGGAGAAAAGCCGGCATTGGCGATGAGGATTATAATTCAAGCCAAACAGGGATAATGATGATAAATAAATCATTGGAATTTATTGATAATCATCTTCATCAAAATAAGGATAATGGTGAAGATAAACCATTTATGTTATATTTTGCATCACAAGCAATTCACGTACCACATACGCCACCTGATGATTACGATGGCGATGCATCTGAAATAAATGAGCAGGTAAATGGAATGACCGGTGGCCCAACTGGAGATTTTGTATATGAACTGGATATGCAGGTTGGAAAAATTATTCAAAAGTTAGAGGAAGAGGGATTAACAGAAAATACAATCATTTTTTTTACGAGTGACAATGGGGCATTATGGCCAAGGATATGTGACTTTGGAGACCCGGAACACGATAACAATGGTCCCCTTCGTGATTACAAAGCTTCGGTATACGAAGGAGGACACCGTGTACCGTTTATAATAAAATGGCCAGGTAAAGTGGCACCAGGTATTGTTTCCAACGAACCTGTTTTATCGCAGGATTGGGTGGCCACCATGTATGAACTGACAAATCAAAATATGGAAGATGACCAGGCAATGGATTGTACATCTTTGCTGCAACTAATTACTGGAAAGAGGCAAAGTAAAGAGCCTTTACATCCATTTATAATTTATCAGGCTGGTTATGCTTATGATGGTGCAATTCGGGAAGGCAATTGGGTTTTGTTGGTCGACCGTGAAAACAAAGCAACAGAACTTTATAACCTTAAAACCGATTTAGCTCAGGAAATAAACCTGATTGAAAAGAAGGAACATGAAGATTTGATAAAAAGGCTGCGTGAAACTTTTTTAAAACATAATGACCATATAAATGAAACACAGGAGCCAAGAACTACGAAAGCATTTCGGGTAGCCAGGCAACAAAGCATATAAAATATAAATTAATAAAAAAACCAATTTATTTCAAAAAAATAACGACGTAATGAGAATTCAGAAAATATTCATAGGGGTATTAATAATTATGTTTTCCTGTCAGGATAAGAATGCAGATCTGGAAGATGGGAAAATGGATGAGTACATCAGTAATTTAATGGAAAAAATGACCGTTCAGGAAAAAATTGGTCAACTTAACCTGGTAACTCCTGGTGGTGGAATTTTAACTGGCTCTGTTGTAAGCACCGATGTGGAGAAAAAAATAAAAGAAGGAGCGGTTGGAGGAATCTTTGGAATTTATGGTCCAGAAAAAGTGGGTGTAGCCCAAAAAATAGCAGTGGAAGAAAGTCGATTGGGCATACCATTACTTTTTGGATCCGATGTTATTCACGGATACAAAACTACTTTTCCAATTCTGCTTGGTTTATCATGTAGTTGGGATATGGAATTGATTGAAAAAACTGCACGCGTAGCTGCTACTGAAGCAACTGCAGATGGAATATTCTGGAATTTTTCACCAATGGTTGACATTGCCCGCGATCCTCGTTGGGGACGCATTGCAGAAGGAGCCGGTGAAGACCCATATATGGGTTCACAAATCGCAAAAGCAATGGTGAAAGGATATCAGGGCGATGATCTGACCAAAGCAAATACAATGATGGCAACCGTAAAACATTTCGCCTTATACGGGGCATCTGAGGCTGGACGTGATTACAACACTGTTGATATGAGCCGACTAAGAATGTTTAACGATTACTTGCCTCCATACAAAGCGGCAATTGAAGCAGGCGCAGGTTGCGTTATGTCATCGTTTAACGATGTGGATGGAATCCCGGCTTCAGGAAACAAATGGTTATTAACTGAATTGTTGCGTAAACAATGGGGTTTTAATGGTTTTGTGGTATCAGATTATACCTCAGTAAATGAAATGATCGCACATGGAATGGGTGATTTACAGGCAGTTTCTGCATTAGCCATAAAAGCCGGGCTGGATATGGATATGGTTGGTGAAGGATTTCTTACTACTCTTGAAAAATCGCTAAACTTAGGTAAAGTTTCTGAAGATGATATTAATTTGGCGTGTCGGCGGGTTTTAGAAGCAAAATACAAACTGGGTTTGTTTGAAGATCCATTCAGATACATCGATGAATCAAGACCCGAAGAAGATATTCTTACGGCTGAAAACAGAAAAGTAGCTAGTGCAGCCGCAGCCCGGGCTTGCGTTTTGTTAAAAAATGAAAACAAGGTTTTACCATTAAAAAAGTCCGGAACAATTGCTTTGGTTGGTCCGCTTGCCAACAGTCAAAATAACATGCTCGGAACGTGGGCACCAACCGGAAGACATAATTTGGCAGTAAAAATAATCGATGGTTTCAAAAACCTGGTTGGAGACGATGTTGAAATTCTTTACACCAAAGGAGCCAATATTGTTGACGATACGACTTATGCTAAAAAGTTAAATGTTTTTGGTGAAAAAGTAAACATTGATAGACGCTCGCCTGAAGAAATGATAAAAGAAGCACTTTCGATTTCTGCTAAAGCGGATGTGATTGTTGCTGTAGTAGGTGAGGCTACTGAAATGACTGGTGAATCCGCAAACCGGACTAACCTTTTACTTCCTGAAAGTCAGAAAAAACTGATTCGGGCATTAGCAAAAACGGGTAAGCCTTTGGTTTTGGTAATGATGACAGGTCGCCCTTTAGCTTTGGTAGAAGAGAATGAATTGGCTGATGCGATTTTACAAACCTGGCACCCGGGTGTTGAAGCCGGAAATGCAATTGCCGATGTTATTTTTGGTAACTATAATCCCTCTGGTAAACTTACTGCAACTTTCCCTCGGAATGTTGGACAGATTCCTATTTACTACAGTATTAGAAACACCGGTAGACCACAAGAAAGTGACACGTTCCAAAAATTTAAATCCAATTATCTGGACGTTGAGAATTCACCATTATTTCCTTTTGGATATGGATTGAGTTATACTACTTTTCAATATTCAGATTTTAAACTCAGCAAAAAAACAATTGCGACTAATGAATCTATCAGTATTACCGTGGAAATTAAAAATACAGCTGATTTTGATGGAGAAGAAGTAGTTCAATTGTATGTACGTGATTTAGTTTCAAGTATCACACGACCGATGAAAGAGTTGAAGGGATTTGAAAAGGTTCTAATTCCAAAGGGTGAAACAAAAGAAATAACGTTTGAAATTTCAGAAAAGGATTTAAGATTTTATAATGGATCTTTAGAATGGGATTCAGAAGCAGGTAATTTTGAAGTTTTTGTTGGGGGAAATTCAAATGATTGTTTAAAAGAATCATTTACACTGGTAAAATAAATTTTTTAAAACTGATAATATGAAATTAGATAAACTTATTTTAATTACAAGTATTTTATTACTGTTGATTTTTCAGGCAAATTCCAAAACTACTGAAGGACAGACGACTAAAAAACAACCAAATTTTATCATCATTTTTTGCGATGATTTGGGTTATGGCGATTTAGGAACTTTTGGACACCCCACCATTCAAACCCCCAGTTTGGATAAAATGGCTTCGGAAGGACAAAAGTGGACAAGTTTCTATGTTGCATCGTCGGTTTGTACACCAAGCCGTGCAGGTATTTTAACGGGAAGATATCCTATTCGCTCCGGCATGTGCAGCGATAAACACCGTGTGCTTTTTCCAGATTCAGACGGAGGACTTCCTGCATCAGAGATTACAATTGCAGAAGCTTTAAAAACCGGAGGTTATTCAACTGCATGTATCGGTAAATGGCATCTGGGACATAAAAAGCAGTATTTACCTACAAACAATGGTTTCGACTATTATTTTGGAATTCCATATAGCAACGATATGGACATGGTGAAAGGAAAACCTTATCAGGAAACTTGTAAACTGGCAAGGGTTGAAGATTTCAATCCACCATTAATGAGGAATTCTGAAATTATTGAACGTCCTGCACAACAAGCCACGATAACCAAAAGATATACAGAAGAAGCAATTCATTTTATTGAAAACAATAGCGAAAAACCATTTTTTATTTACCTGGCGCATAGTCTGCCACATGTGCCGCTGTTTCGTTCAAAAAAGTTTGAAGGCAAAAGTATAAGGGGATTGTACGGCGATGTGATTGAAGAGATTGACTGGAGTGTTGGGCAAATTTTAAATTCATTAAAGGAAAATGGTTTAGACGAAAATACGCTTGTGGTTTTTACATCTGATAATGGACCGTGGTTAATGTTTGAAGATCATGGAGGTTCGGCTGGTTTATTGCGCGATGGAAAAGGTTCCACTTTTGAAGGTGGAATGCGCGAGCCCACCATTTTTTTGTGGAAAAATCAACTTCATAGTGGAGTAGTTTCGGATATGGGAAGTACTTTGGATCTACTACCTACTTTTTGCAGTCTCGCCGGAGTTGAACTTCCAAAAGACAGAATTTACGATGGTAACAACTTAAGTACAACTTTGTTAAAGGGAAAAATCAGCCCTCGAAATGAAATGATATATTATCGTGGACAAAAAATTTATGCAGCACGAAAAGGGGCATTTAAAGCCCATTTTATTACCAAATCTGCTTATGGAGGAGAGGATGAAAAAGTACATGAAACTCCTTTGCTTTATAACCTTGATGTCGATCCTTCAGAAAAATATAACCTTGCCAAAGAACATCCGGAAATTATTAAAGAAATATGGCAATTGGTTGAAGTTCATAAAAAGTCAGTTATACCTGTGAAAGACCAGTTAGAAGAACGTGGTTTATAAAAATCATCAAAAGTTTGATAAAACAGATATTTTATGAAGATGTTTTTAATTATTCTTTTAATTGTTTTACCTCTTTTTCAAACAGTTGGTTCTGAGCGTAAAGACAAGGAGAATCCAAATATTATAGTAATTGTTGCCGACGATTTAGGTAATGCCGATGTAGGTTACCACGATCAAGGAACTGAAATACCAACACCAAATATCGACAAGCTGGCTGCGGCAGGAGTAAGTTTTACCTCCGGTTATGTTATGGCTCCGGTTTGTGCCCCGTCGCGGGCAGCATTATTAACCGGACGTTATCAGCAAAGTTTTGGTTTTGTTGACAATCCGGGGCCATTCAGAGCTTCCCCCGAAATTGTACCAGGAATTCCAACTTCAGTTAAAATATTACCTGAATATTTAAAGGAACATGGATATGTTACCGGGATGTTCGGGAAATGGCATGTTGGTGGCGAAAGTGGAGAAGATGACTATTTTCCAACTAAAAGAGGATTCGATGAATTTTTTGGTTTTATTGACGGTGCTTCAAACTATTTTGTCGAAGACAACGTGAAAATGACCCTCTTTAAACAGGAAACACCGGTTGATTATGAATCGCAATATTTAACTGATGCATTAGCTCGGGAAACAGTGGATTTTATGGAACGCCACCAAAACGAAAAGTTTTTTGTGTACCTTCCTTTTAATGCTGTTCATGGTCCTTTGCAGGCTCCTGATAGTTTAATAAATAAATTTTCGTTTGTTGAAAATGCAAGCCGTAGAAAACTTTGTGCCATGCAGTACAGCATGGACTTAGCAATTGGTAGGGTTTTAAATAAACTGGAAGAATTGAATCTTACAGAAAACACTCTTATATTTTTTGTAAGTGATAACGGCGGGAAATTAAATGAAAATTACTCGTACAACACGCCCTATAATGGAGAAAAAGGAACATTATATGAAGGAGGAATCAGGCTACCGTTTTGTATAAAATGGCTTGGTAGAATTGAAGAATCATTGGTATATGATAAGCCTGTTTGTTCTATGGATATTGTACCAACCATCTTAAATATTATTGGAGAAGAAGTATCTGATTCATTAAAGATTTCAGGAAATAATCTTCTTCCTTATATTAATGGTGAAAATGAAAATGTACCACACAACTTTTTATATTGGTGGTTAAATAATCAATGGGCAGTGCGTGATGCAGAATGGAAATTGCTATATAACAATGGTTTTAGCCGCCCCAAATTATTTAATATTGTAAACGATATTTCCGAACAGAATGATTTGTATGGAATTTATCCTGAACATGTTGAAAGGTTAACCAATAAATACAACGAATGGCGAAGTAGTCAAATGGAAATTCAATGGGGCTGGAATTCTGCCATTGGTGAGTATGTTGCTCATTTTCAGGAAAACTTTGAAAATATTGTAAAACGCTATTTTGCACCAATGGGAAATGGAGTTACAACAGAAATTGTTAAGAATCCTGTAATCGATGGAATCAATAAAAGCCAAACAGTTGTTAAGATAATCCGACCTGATGAAAATGCTCAAAATTGGTCGGGTACGTATGCCAATGTAACACAATTTCAACGCAAGTTCCGATATTTACACCTTAAGATTTTAAAGAGCCGTAAATCGCAGGTTAGAGCTAAACTGAAAGGTAAAAATATGGAGTTGGAGGTTTTCAGCACAAACAGCCAATCGAAAATTAACGAGTGGGAAGATTTTGTATTCGACTTTAATAATTTTTCAGGACCTATAAATACGATTAATATTCAACCAGATTTTGAAATCGGAAATTACCACGAAATATACATCGATGATATTCATT
>JABMQB010000021.1 GCA_013203525.1 Mariniphaga sp. | reverse complement strand
GTTTGATGTGCACATATAGTTATTAGTTACATCTACCCAAATATTTTTAGCTCCCAGTCCTACTCCTGAAGAATCCGTTTCAATGATTTGAGTAGTTTCGCCGGTTGACCACAAATATGCAGCTCCCGGATTTCCCGCATCCAATATATAAATAAGATGTGCGCAAATGCTTGTGTCAATACCCAAATCAACGACAGGTGCCGGATTAGCAGTTACTTCAATTGAGTCAGTGCTGATACAATCAAACAGGTTGGTTACCTCAACCCAGTATAAACCGGTTTCTGTAACAGTGTATGTATTGTTTGTGGATCCATCCTGCCACAAATAGCTTTTATAACCTTCAATGATTTCCAGAATGAGTGATTCGCCCTGGCAGATAGCAGTATCATTTCCTAAATTTATATCAGGTAATGGACGTGCAATAACTGTTACATGACCATTAATCTGGAATTGACCATCATCAACTTCAACAATAAATGTTGTTGTTTCTAATATCGGAGTGAATAACGGATTTTGATCTTCTGAGAAAAAGCCTTCGGGGTCGGATGCCCATGAGTAAGTATATGTTCCTGAGCCACCGGTTGGGTCGGCAAATAATTGAGCAGACTCACCAATGCAGATTTCTTCCGGCTCGGCATAAACATCAACATACATATCTGTAAAATTTAGAGTAACCGGGATTGTTATTTGGGGTAAATCAGGATCGTTGTTGCTTATAATAAGGTCTGCATAATAAGTGCCGAATCCTATATTAGCTGCACTAAAATCAACCTGAATTATAGTTGAATCACCTGGAGCAATATTACCTTCAAGAGGTGTAATAACAATCCAATCAATTAAATTAATAGAATAGTCTTCAACTTCACCACGTGGAGTAGTACCACAAGGATTAACAATTCCCATGTTTGTAATTCTGATTCTCATAGATGTAATACCAAGCTGAGCTTCAGCAGGAGGAGCAATAGTTGCAGTGTAAGGTCCGTTGCCGGGAGTATCATTTACGGTTATTGGTTCATCATCGGTAAAATCATCATTTTTATTCCAGTCAATCCATATTCCGCATTGACTTTGTTGATCGGGACATCCGTTTGTAACGGTAATTTCATAAGAATTGTCAAAATTCATAATTGTTGAAATATCAGTATAATCGGCATATTCATTACAGCCGGATGAATTATTAATATTACCAAGCTGGATATTGCTAATATATTCATTACAGCCGCCGCTTGCAGGGCAATAATCGCGAGTATGTTCTTTATCGGAACCAACTACCGGATTAATTAAATATTCAAGTTCAAGTTCACCAATACTTAAGATAGTAAAAAATTGAGTAGAAGTTTCTCCGGGTTGTAATGTTTCGCTAATTTCTGTTGTGTTTACTAAGATATGGGCATCACCCCATTGAACATCAACTTGTGCAGGAACAGATTCTTCATCGCCTTCATAATAAGCGGTTACTTTATAATTATAATAACCGTAATCAGGAAGATAATCAGTATAAGTCGTATCTTCGGTATTACCGATAATTTCGTCATCCCTATAAATATTAAAATAAAGGAAATTTTCTGCACCTTCAAAAAACCAGTTAAGGTCAAGCTGACCGGTTTCAAATGTCAGGTCTGCCGTAAGGTTTTCAGGATAGGTTATGATTTCATAGGGTGAAACATACGTCATAGCAGAACCGGATCTGTTATCTGTCCAGCATGGATAAATAAGACCATTTCTTGCTGAAATACCAAGATAATCACCAAAATATCTTTCAGCTAAACCGGGTATTGGTGCAGGTGTAAAGGCAACATCACTTACTTTGAAATCTTCCCATGTTTCGCCTGCATCAAAAGAATTGGTGCAATAAACTTCACATTGAGTGCTTGAAACATTCCTGTCGTCATAGAAAATAACGCTAAGAGTACCTTTTTCAGGATCGCATGTAATCCATGGGAAATAATGCTCTTTACCCAAACCTGAAGGATCCTGATTTACTTTTATTGGGTCAGACCATGTTTCTCCCTGGTCGGAAGATTTTATCATATAAACATCAATGTCTGTTCCCGTGTTAATTCCGGGTTCACCAATATTTGACCACACAACATATAAATTTCCATTATTTGCACCACCGCTAATATCCACAGCTAAAACTGGAAATGAATTAACCCTCATGTTTTTTGAGGTTTCAGTTGTTCTTATTCCCCTGATATTTTCAATTATCCTTATTGATGTATCAAAAGTAGCACCGCCATCCAATGATTTGGAAAAACCAATAGCTGTCTCATCTGATGGCCATGAATCATAAATTGCCCAGATAGCATATACTTCGCCGTTTGGACCCGAATTTATATTAACACCCTGATTATGTGAACCGGCATTTACATCATCACTTATACTAATTGGTGCAGACCATGATTCTCCGTTATTTGTTGATCGCGATAGCTCAATTTCGTTTTTGTGAGGATGCCCATATCCGGCAAGTGGCGTCCAGGCAGAATATAAATTACCCTCATAGGAGCTGTTAGGGGAATTATCTATCCATAAATGGTTTTTATCTAAAACCCAAGCTGATCCGGTATTAGAAATCACAACTGAAGTCCATGATTGACCTTGGTCGTCAGAATAGGATATTCCCTGCCCCAGATCAGTGGTTATATATCCGACATAGTATCTTCCATTCATGCCAATTGAAGTTGTGGGATCACCTGAGTTAGCTCCCCCGGCTCCTTCTAATTCTCCCTCCCAGTTTTCTCCGCCGTCAAAGGAGTAAAAATCATTTGCCCCAAAAAGACCACGATCTTTAAC
>JABMQB010000020.1 GCA_013203525.1 Mariniphaga sp. | reverse complement strand
GAAAGGGATTATGGAGTGGGAGCGCAGATTCTTCGAAACCTTGGAATTACTAAAATGAGGCTTTTGACAAATAATCCTGTAAAAAGAGTAGGACTTGAAGCATATGGCCTGGAAATTTCGGAAATTATGCCTCTTGAAGTTGAACCTAATGAGCATAACCAACGTTACCTGAAAACAAAACGAGATAGGATGGGGCATACACTTCTGAAGTTCCGTTACGACGATTAAATCAAAAATATTAAATCAAAAATCATAGTTCAAAATGGGAATTTTTGATGATATATATCCCGATAATGAATTTAGTGACGGCCTTAAAGAAGGCCACGATTTTTATATGAGTAAAGATGGTTATCGGATTATGACGGAAGAATACCTTACCCGACGGGGATATTGTTGTGCCAACGGTTGTAAACATTGCCCATACTGGCCCAAAGCTCAAAAAGGAAATACCAACCTGAAAAGAAAATAATCAGTTTATTTAATAAAATCAGCCCGGTTCTTTTTACTAAATTTGTAATAAATATTTTGTATGAAAGGCAAACAATTACGTATTATATTTATGGGAACTCCCGATTTTGCTGTGGCAAGTTTACGGGCATTGGTCGAAAACGGGTATAACATTGTTGGTGTAATTACTGCCCCTGATAGACCCGCCGGGCGGGGTAAAAAATTATCCGAATCGGCTGTTAAAAAATATGCTGTCGAAAAAGAATTAAAAATCCTTCAACCTGAAAAACTTAAAAATCCGGATTTCCTTTCAGAATTAAAAGAATTAAATGCTGATTTACAAATAGTCGTTGCATTTCGTATGTTACCCGAAGCGGTTTGGGCAATGCCTCCACTTGGAACCTTTAATTTGCATGGTTCTTTGTTACCGCAATACCGGGGGGCTGCACCATTAAACTGGGCAATAATAAATGGCGAATCCAAAACCGGAGTAACAACTTTTCTTCTCGATCAAAAAATAGATACAGGTAAAATAATATTTAAGGAAATAACAACCATTGGGGAGAATGAAACAGTTGGCGATGTGCACGACAGGTTAATGGGAATTGGTGCCAAACTGGTTGTGAAAACTGTTGATGCGATTGCCGAAGGAAATATTAATCCACTACCACAGGAAGAATTGTTTGTCGAGAATCTGGAATTAAGACATGCTCCGAAAATTTATAAAGAAGATTGTCGGATAAATTGGAACAAGGATACAGAATCAATCCGTAACCTGATACGCGGATTGTCGCCTTACCCAACTGCATTTACAACTTTTATAAATAAGGAATCAGGGATAAAAACTGTAGTGAAAATTTTCTTTGCTGAAAAGGAATTATCAAACCAAAAACAAAAGGCAGGAATAATCATATCTGATGGGAAAAACTACTTAAAAATTGCGTGTTATGATGGTTGGCTCAAAATAACTGATTTACAAATGGCTGGAAAAAAACGGATGAAAACAGAAGATTTCCTTAGAGGATTCAAAAACCCTGAGAGTTATTTTGCAGAATAAAAAAAGCCATCTTTTATTAAGATGGCTTAAAATTATTTTTCAGTTGAAAATCATTACAACTGAACACTTTTTACCGTTTACTTTTAACTGTTTACTGTTTACTGTTTTTCCTCATATTCATTATAAAGAAATAAATTAGGAATCCTAATGAAATAAATACAAGCAAAATACCAATTGGTAAAACAGCATTTCTATAATCGATCAAGTCAGAATTTATAGTTCTTAAAATTTCAATAAGAATAAATCCAAAGCCTGCCATAAGTGCTACCAAACCCCATTTTAGAGAAGGATACCTGTCAGCTTCATCGTTAACTATTTTTTTCTGTTCTAAAATACCGGCCTTATCGATATGGCCTGCTTTAATAATTTTTCGGCGTAACAAATGGTCCGAAACAATTTTGATAATGTGGTAAGTTGCGAAAAATATTACAGCTGGAATTAATACATTGTCGATCATAATTTTAAGTTTTTAATTTGACATTTGCACATTTGACTGCAAGTCTTTTAAAAATGTTGCAGATAATTCAAAAAAAAATAAAAAAAGAATTGAATTGATTTTTGCAACATTTTATTCAACTTTAGAGTCATATCCTGTAGATATGACAGATGCTGAACTTGTAAAACAAATTTTAAGCGGCAATTCAAATGCCTTTAGGTATTTGGTTTCCAAGCATCAGTTACTGGTAGCCCATATTGTTGGGCGCATGATTAGGAGGCAGGAAGACCTTGAGGATATTAGCCAGGAAGTTTTTATAAAGGTCTATCGAAAATTGAATAAGTTTCGTGGCGATTCAAGGCTTTCAACATGGATTGCTACAATTGCCTATAATACGGGGATTTCATATTTAAGGAAACAATACCGGCAAGATGAGATTAATTACGATGAAATTCCGGAAAAAGGATTTGATTCATTAACACCCAGTGTGATTGTGGAAAAAAAAGAGATGAAGCAACACCTGTTAAATTTAATCGAAGAATTGCCGGTAAATTACCGTACGGTTTTAACTCTTTTCTATCTGGAAGAATTTTCATACAAGGAAATTGAGCAGATAACCGGGATGCCCGAAGGTACAATTAAAAGTTACCTTTCGAGAGCAAGAGGTGTATTAAAAAATAGAATTGAGGAGTTAGCAGTAAATGAAAAATCAAATATATTTGCAGGATATGCTGAAAAATAAAAAAGATACAGATAGGTTTTTAGATGAAGTTCTGAAAGAAGATCCGGGTTTTAAATTGCCCGGAGATTTTGCTGATAACCTGACAATTAAATTTGAAAAATATTTTGCATGGAATTATTATATCCGCGAATTCCTGATTTATTTTTTTGCCGGAATAGGAATTCTTGCTGCAACAACAGCCATGTTGTTTTTCCTAATGGCTGAAACCTGGCATAAATGGGTAGATATATTACTTAATAATCTGGAGGGTTCCATTGGTATTGTAGTATTGCTGACTTTTATACTTTTTATCGATAAGGTACTTTTACAATATTTTTCTTTCAAATTAAAATACAAAACAGCATAGGTTTTTTTAAATAGAAATTCTTTCCAAATCATTTATTTCTTTTTTTCCTTAGGTAGATAACCTGTCCGAGTTGTGGCACTTCACCAAATTTCATCTTATTTCGTTTATATAATGGCCGTAGTTTTATCCCATATAATTGTGAAATAAAATGCATCGATTCATCCTGGATAAGCGTATGATTGGGAGTCCCTTTTGCAGCTTTCCTTTTTTTAGCTTGAATATAAAGTATCTCATTGGCTTGAGGTTGGAATCCTCTTGGGTAATCATTAAATCTGTAAAGCTCCCAATTTTCAAGCCCAAATTCCTGAGCAATAGTTTCAAAACTATCACCTTTTCTGACAACCACAGTTTTTAGCCTGTTTCTGATTTCTACATTTCGTGTCTGGTATGGATTAATTACCAAACCACCTGTTTTATTATTATTTAAACTTACCGTTTCAAAATTGGTAAGTTCCTGAGTGCTCCATTTTCGATCGAGGTTATATAATTCAAATTCTTCAATTATTGTTATTAACCGTTTGTCGTAGTGAGGGTCAGTTGCATAACCTGCTTTTTTAAGCCCTTTTGCCCACGATTTATAATCGGTATGTTTAAGTTCAAATAATGTGGAATAACGAAAGTTTTGCATCAAAAAATCAGTGTGGTCTTTATAGGAAGCCTCAACACTATTATAGCTTCTGAAACATTCATTTCGTTCATCATCATCATAATAAACCTTTTTACCTGTCCAGTTTGATTTACATTTAATACCAAAATGGTTATTTGATAGGCTGGCAAGTTCACTTTTACCATCACCCGATTCCAGGCATGCCTGGGCCATTGTTATACTCGCGGGAACTCCACTTCTCGACATTTCTTTAATTGCCAGAACCTGATACTTTAAAATATATTTTTGACGAACATCATTTTGAGACCACGTGATAAAAGCAACATTTAATAGAGCTATAAAAACAAACAATCGTTTTTTATACATAATTGGCATTCCTGAAAATTTAGTTAAATATAAATGTCTTACATTAAAAATTGTACTTTTGATTAAAAATTCCGGTATGAAAACAAAAGAAATAAAAGTTCAGGTAATCGAATATGATAATTTGAACGAACTTTCTGATGAAAACAAGGATTTATTGATACAGGCAAGAGAAGCAACTCAAAATGCTTATGCTCCATATTCCGGTTTTTTTGTTGGTGCTGCTGTTTTACTCGAAAACGGTAAAGTGGTAACCGGAAATAATCAGGAAAATGCTGCTTATCCGTCGGGGCTTTGTGCCGAGCGGGTAGCTCTTTTTTATGCCAATGCCAATTACCCCGATGTTCCTGTTGTGGCGATAGCAATAACTGCAAAGAATAAATTAGGGAAAATTCATGTTATTGCCAGTCCTTGTGGATCGTGCAGACAGGTTATGCTTGAAACTGAATCGAGATTTGAAAAGCCAATAAATGTTATTCTTGATGGAGAAAAAATTCAAATGATGGAAGGCATTGATAATTTATTACCTCTTGGTTTTAGACCTCATTCTTTGAAATAAATAAATATTTCTCACTGAAAATTATTCTGAAATTATTTTAAGCATCGCATCCCAAACAGGATCGGAAGGGGGATTAGCGATTATCTCAATCTTTTCATTTTTTACCGGATGGAGAAATTCTATCTTACGTGCATGCAGATGAATACCTGCATTTGGGTTCGACCGCGGAAAACCGTATTTTAAATCGCCTTTAATCCGGCATCCGATTTTTACCAGTTGTGCTCGTATCTGATGATGTCGTCCTGAATGTAATTCTATTTCGAGTAAATGGTAACGATCTGAGCTAGCAATATGATTAAATGTTAACGAAGCAGGCTTTGATCCCTCACGAGCTTGATCAAACGCAAATGATTTATTTTGTTTTGGATTTCTAACCAGAAAATGATTCAAAGTGTCGGTTTTCTTTTTTGGAGGTTTATCAACAACTGCCCAATAAATTTTTGTGATATTTTCTTGTTCACGAAATATATTATTAAGCCTTGGTAATATTTTACTTGTTTTGGCAAAAATTACGACTCCGCTTGTGGGGCGGTCAAGCCGGTGAGGAACTCCAACATAAACATTCCCTGGCTTATCGTATTTTTCTTTTAGGAGTTTTTTTACTTTTTCACTAAGAGGTTCATCGCCGGTTTTATCACCTTGAATCAACTCTCCGCATTCTTTGTTGACTGCTATTATATGATTGTCTTCGTATAAAATCTCCATTAAAAATCCACTTAAAAATACTTGCTACTTTTTTCTAATGACTAATTGTTAATCTAATATTGTTCCTTTTCATTGGGAAACTCCCCTGACTTAACATCACTGATATAAGTTCCCACAGCTCCTTTTATTTCAGCAGCCAGATTGTGGTACCTTCTTAAAAACCGGGGTGAAAACTGCTGTGTTATTCCCAACAAGTCGTGAATAACAAGTACTTGCCCATCAACACCATTTCCTGCACCAATTCCAATAACCGGAATTTTTAATTCTTTAGCTACTTTTGCACCAAGTTTTGCCGGAATTTTTTCCAGCACAATTGCAAAACATCCAGCCTCTTCCAATAGTTTTGCATCACTTAATAATTTCTCGGCTTCTTCTTCTTCCTTTGCCCTAACTGTGTAGGTTCCGAATTTATGGATAGATTGAGGCATTAGTCCAAGATGTCCCATAACTGGGATTCCTGCCGAAAGAATACGATTTACAGAATCGATTACTTCAGCTCCACCTTCCAGTTTTACCGAATCAGCAGCAGTTTCTTTCATAATCCGGATTGCAGAGTTAAGTGCATTTCTTGAATTACCCTGATAAGTACCAAACGGAAGATCGACAACCACAAGCGCCCGGTTAACTGCACGAACTACCGAAGCACCATGATAAATCATATGGTCGAGAGTAATAGGCAATGTTGTTTCAAAACCTGCCATTACATTCGACGCGGAATCTCCAACAAGTATTACATCAATACCTGCTTCGTTAACTAGTTTAGCCATGCTGTAATCGTATGATGTTAGCATGGAAATTTTTTCGCTCCGGAGTTTCATTTCCGATAAACGGTGTGTGGTTACTTTCCTGATTTCTTTATGAACTGACATTTTTAAACATTTTTGTTCCGGTGCAAAATTAACAATATTATTATGCGTTTTAAATTCATTAAAGTTTATTAACAGGGACTACACCTTTTTAATGGTGTCGAATTATTACCTTCGCCGTGAAATTTATTAATTCGATTTTTAGAATGAAATTTGG
>JABMQB010000227.1 GCA_013203525.1 Mariniphaga sp. | reverse complement strand
TTGCAAAAAAATACAATATTCCGTTATTTGTTTCATCCGGTGAAGAATTAATAACACTTCACAAAAATTATTCATTAGATGAACTCAAAGATTTTGTTGGGTATGTAAATGGTGTCATTTCTGTTTCAACAAAAAATAAAAACGAAATAATTGAAGCAGGTCTGGCAAAAAAGGACAGTTGCAACATTATACCGAATGCAATAGACCCAACTTTATTTCACAAAAAAAATAAAAAGGAGCTGCGAAATCAGTTTGATTATGATGAAAAATATTTTATTGTTGCTTTTGTAGGTCAGTTTACTGAAAGAAAAGGAGTGATGAGATTGTCAAATGCATTGAATTCATTGAATGATAGTTCTATTAAAGTCTTTTTTATAGGAGCAGGAAATGAATCACCAGATTATCAAGAAATATTATATAAAGGTACGGTGCCTCATGACTTGTTACCTAACTATCTTAATTGTGCTGATATATTTGTTTTACCGTCATCTAATGAAGGATGCTCTAATGCGATTATTGAAGCAATGGCTTGTGGATTGCCAATTATATCTTCTGATTTACCTTTTAATTATGATATTCTTAATGAAGACAACGCCATTTTGGTTAATCCATATGACGTAACTTCAATAGCAAATGCCATAAAATTCCTTAAAGAACATGTTGAGATAAGATCTAAAATGTCTTTAAACGCGATAAAAACAAGTTCAGATCTTACTCTTCCTAAACGAGCTCAAAAAGTTATGGATTATATACAAACCCAAATTAAACAAAGAAAAAACATTAAACCGTTATGAAGAAAAAAATCTACCTTGCTGGTTGTGGAGGGATGCTTGGTGAAGCATTCTACCGGCAGTTTAAAGGCGAATTTGAAATCAAGTGTACTGATAAAGATGTTAATGAAACATGGTTATCCTATCTTGATTTTAGAAATTTTGAAGCATATAAAAAAGATGTTGAAAAATTTGACCCTGATTATCTTTTTCATCTTGGAGCATACACAGATTTAGAATGGTGCGAAATGAATGCTGATGAAACTTATTTAACAAATACCCTCTGTGTCGAAAATGCAGTTTATATTGCGAATCATCTAAATATACCTCTCCTGTATATCAGCACGGCGGGCATATTCGACGGGAAAAAGGATTTATACGACGATTGGGACCAACCCCACCCTCTTGGAGTATATGCACGCTCAAAATATATGGGTGAGCGTTTCGTTTGCGAGAATGCAAAGCGTTTTTTGGTATGTCGCGCCGGCTGGATGATGGGCGCCGGCCCCAGCAAGGATAAAAAATTCATTCAAAAATTGATGAAACTAATCAATGATGGTAAAAAAGAACTATTCATAGTTAATGACAGAGATGGGACGCCAACATATACGCATGATTTTGCAAAGACAGTGAAAATCCTGGTGTTAAAAGAATATTGGGGCCTTTATAATTGTGTCTGCGATGGGCAAACAAGTCGACTTGAAGTTGCTCATGAACTACTAAAGGTCATAGGTAAAGAAAACGAAATAAAAATTAATGTAGTGACGTCAGAACATTTTTCAGAAGAGTACTTTGCAGACAGACCAGCTTCAGAACGTCTTTGGACGAGAAAATTACAACTGAGAGGTATAAATTCAATGAGAGAGTGGAAGCGTTCATTGAAAGAATATATAGATAATTATTATGTTGATTTTTTTAACAAATCATAAACATTTAAAATATGATTTATAGTAAAATTGTTGCCTTTTTTGCTTTTTAAAACAGCCGTGTTCCAATTAGTGCTGAATAATTATTGAAATCGCTTAATAATTAGTGATCCTTGCCAAATAATTTCTTGATTACTGTAACCTAACAGGCATGACCATCAACCCAAGAACAAAAAATATTAAAGTATTTAGATTATAAATTATGAATAATCAATATTTATTATCGATTTGTATTCCGAGTTACAACAGACCTTCTGAAATAAAAAGGCTACTGGAAAGTATCGACACAAAAAATATAAATGAAGTTCAAATTGTAATTTGTGAAGATAAGGCTCCTAAAAGGTCAGAAGTACGAGATGTTGTCAGTGAATTTAAAAAACTTACAAAATACTCTCTGAAATATATTGAAAACTTTGAGAACTATGGACATGGAAGAAACATGAGAGAATGTATTTTTCAGGCTGAAGGAGAATATATTTTGTTCATGGGTGATGACGACATGTTCATACCAGAAGCATTTGATAAATTTTTTGATTTTGTAAGTGACCATAAAAATATTGGGTATTTTCTCCGCTCTTATGCGATAATAGATAAAAACAATAAAATTGAATACTTTAAGTATTTTAGTTCCGATAAATTTTTTGAGCCGGGATTAACTCCATACATTCAATTTTTTGGTAAAAGTGTATCAATGTCTGGCTTTACAATTAAACGAAAATTTGTTAAAGATTTTGATATTGAATTTTTTGACGATACATTATTATATCAATTATATCTTGTTGCAGAAGTGTGTTTAAATCAACCATCAGCTTATTGCAACATCCCCTTTACTTATGTTGTGAGCGATGGAGGGTCTTTCTTTGGAGTAAATGAAAATGAAAAAGGGAAATATGAAATAGGTAGAATAGTAGCGGATAATATTAATTTTATAATAGGCCGATATAAAATCACTGAGTTTATCGATAAAAAATATGGAATTAACTCAACACATTTAATAAAGCAGGATACTTCAAAATATTGCTTTTATATTTTAGCTGAGTCTAGAAAATATGGAAAATCTTATTTTAGAAAACAACGGAAATTTTTTAAAGAAGCTGGGCTTGACAGCACGATTTATTTCTATATATACTATTATTGTTTATTCTTTGGGGGAATAAATTTTAGTATTTCTATTATAAAATTTATAAAAAATATTGTGGGAAGAAGGCTTACCTTTTAATGTAAAGTTGGCGATATTTGGGATAAAATAATAATAATACTAAAATTAAAATTGAATTAGTGATAAATATAAAGAATTATTAAAGAAATTATGAGGTTAAAAATAAATACACATGTTCAAAGATAAGATACTTCTAATAACCGGAGGCACAGGCTCTTTTGGCAATGCTGTTCTAAACCGATTTTTATTTACTGACATTAGAGAAATACGCATCTTTTCACGCGATGAGAAAAAACAGGAAGATATGCGCATTGAGCTAAATAACCACAAAGTGAAATTTTATATTGGCGATGTTAGAGATAAGCGGACCGTTGATTATGCTATGTCTGGGGTAGATTTTGTATTTCATGCGGCCGCCTTGAAGCAGGTCCCTTCCTGCGAGTTTTTTCCGATTGAAGCGGTTAATACTAACATTTTAGGGACTCAAAATGTTTTGGATTCTGCTATGGAATTTGGCATTAAACGAGTAATTGTATTGAGTACCGATAAAGCAGTTTATCCAATAAACGCAATGGGCATGTCAAAAGCATTAATGGAAAAGGTAATGCAAGCAAAAGCACGAGCATTTGAGAACAATTCAACGACGATTTTTTGTGGTACACGCTATGGCAATGTGATGGCGTCTCGAGGGTCAGTCATACCTCTTTTTATCGATCAAATTAAAGCAAACAAGGCTTTAACCATTACGGACCCAAAAATGACTCGATTTATGATGACACTTGACGATGCTCTTGATCTGGTTGTTTATGCATTTCAACATGGAAAAAATGGTGATATATTTGTACAAAAAGCGCCAGCATCC
>JABMQB010000226.1 GCA_013203525.1 Mariniphaga sp. | reverse complement strand
TTCATCCTTATTTTCAATAGTTACCAATTTAATTCTGAATTGTTTAAAATTCGGATAAGCTTTAAAATAACTCCTGTAATGTTTTCGCATTTCAAAAATGCCTCTTCTGTCTCCTTTCCATTCAATTGATTTTTCCAAATGTTTTTTACAGATATTAACTCTTTCGTTTATGTCGGGTTGAGGAAGTATTTCGCCAGTATTCAAATAATGTTTTATTTGTTTAAATATCCATGGATTACCATAGCTTCCACGACCAATCATTAAACCATCAACATTATAAGTTTCTTTGAAATGTTTGGCAATTTCAGGACTAAGGATATCGCCATTGCCAAAAACCGGGATTTTCATACGGGGATTTTTCTTAACCTCTCCAATCAATGTCCAGTCTGCTTTACCTTTGTAACCCTGTACTTTAGTTCGTGCATGGATACTTATAGCTTCA
Organism: Mariniphaga sp.; assembly: GCA_013203525.1. Taxonomy (GTDB): domain Bacteria; phylum Bacteroidota; class Bacteroidia; order Bacteroidales; family Prolixibacteraceae; genus JABMQB01. Next base: position 4,080 of record JABMQB010000226.1, on the reverse strand, counting down.
ATTCCAACATCCTGAAGTCTTTCAGCCACCTCAACAATATTTTTACTGTTTTCATCCCAGCCGAGACGGGTTTTAACCGTAACCGGCAATTTTGTGGATTTTACTACTTCGGATGTAATTGCAAGCATTTTGGGAATGTCTCTGAGCATGCCCGCTCCTGCTCCTTTTGCAATTACTTTTTTCACAGGGCAACCCCAGTTAATGTCAATAATATCAGGCTTGGCTCGTTCGGCATATTCAGCAGCTTTTACCATTGATTCAATATTATGACCGAAAATCTGAATGCCAATCGGACGTTCTGATTCAGAAAAATCAAGTTTTTTTAAACTTTTTGCTGCATCTCTTATCAATCCCTCTGAAGATATAAACTCAGTGTAAGTAATGTCAGCACCGAAAATTTTGCATAAATAACGGAATGGCGGGTCACTGACATCCTCCATCGGCGCCAGCAAAATCGGGAATTCACTTATTTCAAGATTTCCAATTTTTACCAATTTTTCTTGCTTTAAAAATATTATTCAACTTTCTTTTACAAAATTACTAATTTTACGCTTCAAAAAAAATTGCTCCTGATGATAATGAAAGAACCCTTATTAAAATATTTCCCATCCTATTTAAAGTTATTGAGTTTTGGAATCCTCATTTTAATCTGTTTGCTTTTCACATTACTAATAGGAATTTTAACTGCAATTCCTTTTTTTGGCACGGGAGTACTTGAAAATATTACAAGTATTGATTATTCTAATCCTGAAACAGTAAGTTTATTAAAATATATGCAGATTATAAATCAGCTTGGCTTATTTATTTTACCACCTGTTATTTTTGCTTTTCTGGTTAACCGGAATATTTCCGGATATTTGAAATTAAATCAAAAACCTAAATTACTTTCAATAGTAATTGGAACCTTAATGGTTTTTGCAGCAATGCCATTTCTTCATTGGTTAAGTAATATTAATGAAATGATAAAATTCCCTGAATTTCTTTCATGGCTTGAAAACTGGATGATAGAGTCGGAAGAACAGGCAGCAAAACTCACTGAAATATTTTTAAATGTTAATACTTTTAATGGTTTTCTTTTTAATATTTTAATGGTAGCAATAATCCCGGGAATAGGCGAAGAATTATTATTCAGGGGAGTGTTGCTCAGGTTATTTAAAGAATGGACAAAAAATATTCATTGGGCTGTATTTATTTCTGCGGTTTTATTCAGTGCATTTCATTTACAGTTTTATGGTTTTTTCCCCAGATTAATGTTAGGAATTTTACTAGGTTATATGTTTGTCTGGACAGGTTCGATATGGGTGCCAATATTTATTCATTTTATTAACAATGCAGCAGCAGTGATATTTGTTTACATAGTAAATAAAAACAAACTTGAAACAAATCTTGAATCGTTTGGTGCAACTGATAATTTATGGCTTATAATCGGAAGTTTTTTAATTGTTGCAGTTTTATTAAACGTTATTTACAAAAAAAGAGGAAATATACAAAATGATATTTCCTCTCATTAACATAAAAAACATTATGAAAAATTAGTCTTTTTTAACAATTTTTCTACGTGTTGAGTAGTTAATTTTAAAAGCACTGGCTTTTCTTAGTTCCTGTTTAACATCAGTAACTACACCCATTTTAGTCTCACCGTTAACTTTTAACGAAGTTGTTAGAAATTTCCTGTCAGCTTCTTCGCGGGCTTCTCTTTCATGAACAACAAACTCCTGAATATCATCAACAACAGCAAAATGGTCATTAAGTTGAATACGCGATTCGGTACCATAAATTTTTGATTGTGTTGGTGGACCGATATAGACATAGCTCACAAGTGATTTCTTTTCAAGCTTTTGTACTTCGGTAGCTTCCGGAAGTTTTGTTTTAACTATTAATGTAGTTTCCCTCATTACGGTAGTTACCATAAAGAAAAATAAAAGCATAAAAATAATATCAGGTAATGATGCTGTGCTTATACCCGGAACTTCTTTTGATACTTGTTTTTTAAATCTTGACATTTTAACTTCCTCCTACATCTTCAGGTTCAGCTTCAGAAACACGTACCGGGACAGCTTTATTGATAGCATCAATATAATCCTCATTAATCAGTTTATCATATTTTCTGCCAAATTTTTCCATTGACAGCCTATCCCGTAATTCTTTAAAAGCAGCAGCTAATTCGTTTTGAACTTGTATATACATATCATATGAAGTTCCTCTGTCGTTTTTTAAAGAGACTATTCCTTTGGTTGTATAAACATCACCGATATAATCTATGCTTTTCAGAGTAACTTCAGGATATAATTGGTCATCATGATGAATTGACATAAAATCAATAACATCATTTTTTAACGTTTTAATATTCCCCACCTTTTTATTTACCAGCAAACGATCGCTTCTGCTGACAAGAATATTCATAATATTCCTTTCTTTAATACGAGGAATATCCTGGTTAGGGTCAGGTGGCGGGGGCAGTTGCCTCATGATTCCGGTATCAATATCCATTGTGGTAGTTACAAGAAAGAAGATAAGGAGCAGGAAGGCTATGTCTGCCATTGAACCGGCATTTACTTGTGGTATTTTCCTTGCCATAATTATTTAGATTTAATTTTATTTAAATGCATTAACTATTCCTGTATATATCAGTGACAAAACAGCTATTCCTGTAAGAATATACACCATAATCAAACCGGCGCCAATAAATCTTGAAATACCAGGAGTAATGCTTTGCTTTTCATAAATAACAGCATTTGTAGCATCTGAAGCAAATAAATAGGAAATTCCAAATAGTATAACAAAACCAATCAGTACGAATAAAACCGTTAATCCTTTGCGGGGATTCTTGATAAAAAAGAATATAGGAAAACCTATTAATAATAATACTGTTATTACCAGCAATATATAAGCCCAATATATTACCGTATTAGTCATTGATTCTCCGTTTATATAAAATAAAGCAAAAAGAACCACCGAAATGGCTAAAATGACATATAAGCTTATTTGAAGTATTTTATTAAATGTATCTGTCATGATAAATTATTTTTTTGATTTATATTTAGTAAGTATATCTATGAAAGAAATAGTACTATCCTCCATGTCATTCACTAAGCTGTCAACTTTTGAAATTATATAGTTATAAAAGACTTGAAGAATAACGGCAACTATCAAACCAAATACGGTTGTCAGAAGTGCCACTTTCATACCTCCGGCAACAATGTTTGCTGAGATATCACCGGCGGCTTCAATATCCTGGAAGGCAACGATCATACCGATTACAGTACCCATGAATCCGAGCATAGGAGCAATAGAGATAAACAATGAAATCCATGATAATCCTTTTTCAAGACGTCCCATCAAGACGCTTCCGTAAGAAACAATAGATTTTTCAACAACTTCAATACCTTCATTGTATCTGTCCAGTCCCTGATAAAAAATACTGGCAACGGGTCCTTTTGTGTCTCTGCAAATTTCTTTTGCAGAATCAACACCTCCGGTTTCCAAAGCCGATTCAACTTTGTTTAATAATTTTTGATTGTTGGTAGTTGCAAGGTTCAAATAAATAATTCGTTCGATACATAATGCCAAACCGAAAACCAGAGTTAATAATACTATACCCATAAATTTCCAGTTACCTGCAATAAATTGTTCTTTTAATACCTGCTGAAAACCTTGTTCTGCTTCAGGTTCAGGTTCAAGTGTTTCAACAACTGCTGCTACAGCTTCAATCATTGTTGTATCTCCTTCAGTTGCAGTCGTATCAGTTGTTATTTCGGTATCTGTTACAGTAACATTTTCATCTTGAGCTAAAGCAACATTTGATGCACCGAAAGTTAGCATTCCTGCGATTGTTAAAAAAGCAATTAATTTTTTCATAGCATGTTTTATTGATTTGTAATAATAATATTTTTAATAATTAATTTTGAATTTTTGATTTAATTTATGAATGGCAAATATAAAAATTTATTTTATAATCAACTAAATTGTTAAAAAAGTTTTTTCAATAAATTTTATAAATACGAATGCGGAGAGGAAGGGATTCGAACCCCCGGTCCCGCTGTGGCGGGACACACGCTTTCCAAGCGCGCGCCTTAAACC
>JABMQB010000225.1 GCA_013203525.1 Mariniphaga sp. | reverse complement strand
TAGTTATTGCCAGACATTACTGGAACTTCCATGGAACGATTTTACAAAAGATAATTTTGATTTAAAACGTGCCAGCAAAATTTTAGATGAAGACCATTTTGGACTTGAAAAAGTTAAAGAAAGAATTCTTGAGCATTTGGCGGTCCTTAAGTTAAAAAATGATATGAAATCGCCCATCCTCTGTTTATACGGGCCCCCGGGTGTGGGTAAAACTTCGCTTGGAAAATCGATTGCCAGAGCATTAGACCGTAACTTTGTAAGAATTAGCCTTGGTGGGCTACATGATGAATCGGAAATAAGGGGGCACCGGAAAACATATATTGGTGCAATGCCCGGACGGATTATTCAGAATATTAAAAAGTCAAAATCTTCAAATCCGGTATTTATTCTTGATGAAATCGATAAAGTATCAAAACATTTTCATGGCGACCCGGCTTCAGCATTGCTTGAAGTACTCGACCCGGAACAAAATTCTGAATTCCACGATAATTATGTTGAGCTTGATTACGATTTATCGAAAGTAATGTTTGTAGCAACTGCCAACACGTTAAATACAATTGACCCAGCACTTCGCGACAGATTGGAATTAATTGAAGTTAGTGGATATCTGGTTGAAGAAAAAGTTGAAATTGCAAAACGGCATTTAATTCCCAAACAACTTAAAAACCATGGATTAAAAAAAGGCGAAGTTGTTTTTTCCAAAGAAATCCTGGAAAATATAATTGAAAATTATACGCGTGAATCGGGAGTTCGTGAGCTCGATAAAAAAATTGCAAAGGTAATCAGGCGTATTGCCAAAAAAATTGCATTTGAAGAATTGTTTGATAAAAAACTGGCAAAAACCGATATAAGAGAATATTTAGGTGTAATTGAATATTTGAAGGAAAAATACCAGGGGAACGATTTTGCCGGTGTTGTTACCGGGCTTGCCTGGACTGCTGTTGGAGGTGAAATTCTTTATGTTGAATGCAGCCTCAGTAAAGGGAAAGGCACTTTAACCCTTACCGGAAACCTAGGCGATGTAATGAAAGAATCGGCAGTTATCGGGCACGAGTATTTGCGTTCACATGCTGATATGTTAGATTTAAAACCAGAAGTTTTTGAAACATGGAATGTGCATGTACATGTTCCTGAAGGAGCCATCCCAAAAGACGGGCCATCAGCAGGGATCACCATTGTTACGGCACTCGCCTCGGCGTTTACTAAACGGAAAGTAAGAAAAAACCTTGCAATGACCGGTGAAATTACCCTTCGTGGTAAAGTGCTTCCGGTGGGTGGAATTAAAGAAAAAATACTGGCTGCAAAACGAGCTGGCATCAATCATATAATTCTTTCAGAACAAAATAAAAAAGACCTGGAAGAAATTAAGGAAGAATATGTAAAAGGATTAACATTTCATTTTGTAAAAACCATTTTGGATGTTTTGGACTACGCGTTACTTAAAACAAAAATTTAGAGGGAAATTATTTCTTTTTTCCCTCCAATTAAAACATCAATTATTTCCTTGCTTTTATAGTTTCTTTCAGGATAAAATAACTTAACATAGAAAATATAAACACTATAAAACCCCAGATAGGAGCATAGAAACTTACTATTGCGCCACCCATTATAATCTGTGGCGAAACATCAGCTGCTTCACGAATGGCCGCTAAGGCCTGAGTAATCCCAACAATTTGAGATAATAAACCAACGGCCAGTGCTAATGAACCTGCCATAAGTATTAGGTCGAGTAATTTAAGGCTAATATTTTGGTTTTTCACCAACGATATTATCTTAATTACAGTAATAACAATTGCTCCAATTGCCAATAATGAAATTATATTCATAAAAATTGGCCCACCTGCTCTATACATTTCAAATAAACTCATGATTATAAAATTAAATGTTAATATAAAATAAGGGTCAAAACTAGTTAACGGAGTAAGAAAACTTCTGTAACTTAGTATTGACAATGGCTAACAAGTATTTTAAACGTTCAAGAGTTTCTGCATCAAAATTCAGGCAATTATTAAAGTTGC
>JABMQB010000224.1 GCA_013203525.1 Mariniphaga sp. | reverse complement strand
GTATGGGTGCCAATGATGAACAATTGGATTTCGTTACTGTTTTCGGATCGTCAAAAGAAGGTTGGATGGCTGAAGACTGGAAAAAACCAAAAACCGATATCCGATATTTACTCGATACTATTCTGAATACAATTCATGCCCCTGTATTTAAGAAAGGTACCTTCCAATTACAAATTAGTTCGCTCGATTATTCCTCGTATTTGGGGCGAATTGCAGTTGGAAGAATTTCACGTGGCACTATTAAAGCAGGAATGCAGGTTGCTTTGATAAAAAGAGATGGCTCAATTGAAAAATCAACAATAAAAGAATTATACCGGTTTGAAGGACTTGGGAAAGAAAAAATAAAAACTGAATTACCTGCCGGAGAAATTTGTGCAATACTTGGTCCTGAAGATTTTGAAATTGGTGATACCCTTGCCGATGTTGAAAATCCGGAACCATTAAAACGTATTGCAGTTGATGAACCAACCATGAGTATGGTTTTTACAATTAATAATTCACCATTTTTTGGAAAAGAAGGTAAATATGTTACATCACGTCATTTACGCGACAGGTTATTCAAAGAGCTTGAAAAAAACCTGGCTATGCGAATCAAGGAAACTGATTCACCTGAAAAACTCCTGGTTTTTGGACGAGGTATTCTTCATTTATCCATACTGGTTGAAACCATGAGGCGCGAAGGATATGAATTCCAATTAGGCCAGCCACAGGTTATAATTAAAGAAATTGATGGGGTAAAGCATGAACCGGTTGAGCTGCTTACGATTCTGGTTCCTGAAGAATTTTCGGGAAAAGCTATTGAAATTGTTACAACCCGTAAAGGACAAATATTAAATATCGAACATAAAAACGATCGGCTTGCTCTCGAATTTGAAGTTCCGGCCAGAGGATTAATCGGATTATCAAATCAGGTTTTAACTGCAACAGAAGGAGAAGCAGTTATAGCTCATAGGTTTAAAGAATTCCAACCATGGAAAGGTCCTATCAATGCACGTAGAAATGGTTCATTAATTGCTAAAGAAACTGGTACTGCCATTGCATATTCAATCGATAAGCTGCAAGACAGGGGCAGATTTTTTGTTGAACCCAATGACGAAATATATACTGGGCAGGTTGTAGGCGAAAATTCAAGATATGACGACCTGGAGATAAATATTGTTAAAACCAAAAAACAATCCAATGTCCGCGCATCGGGCACCGATGAAAAAACCTCTATTATGCCGGCTATAAAATTCTCTCTTGAACAGGCGATGGAGTATATCCGCGCTGATGAATATATTGAAATTACCCCAAAATCGATGAGGCTGCGAAAAATCCTGCTAAACGAACATGACCGGAAAAAGCAAAAAAAGGTGGTGGTATAAATCTTAATTGTAAATTACCTTATTCTCACTACTTCTTTTATCTTTGCCACAAATTGTGAGGATTGGAAGCTGAAGAGTTTCTAAAATATTTCGAGGGGCAGAATCAGTTTGCAGAGGTTACTGAATTCCTAAATACCCCCCCAGGTGGAAAAATCCATCTGCAAGGTTTTATTGGCTCTGCAAAAACCATTACCCTGGCAAATATCTTCCAAAAAACTACTAAAAACATTATTATTCTTCTAACTGATCGGGAAGAAGCTGCCTATTTTTTTGACGACCTGAATAACCTTGGACTAAAAGATAAAACACTATTCTTCCCGTCTTCGTACAAACGTTCTGTTCAATACGGACAGCCTGAACAGGAAAATATTGTATTGCGGGCCGAAGTTTTAAACAAACTTTCTGTTGAAAAACAAAGCCACATTGTTATTACTTATCCTGAAGCACTTATTGAAAAAGTTATTACCCGGAAAAACCTCGAATCCAATACACTTCAGTTATCAAAAGGCGATAAAATATCCATTGAATTTTTAAACGAATTCCTATTTGAATACGGATTTGAACGTGTCGATTTTGTTTATGAACCAGGCCAGTTTTCCATTCGTGGTAGTATTGTCGATGTATTCTCATTTTCTAATGAAGATCCATATCGGATTGATTTTTTTGGTGATGAAGTAGATTCGATCCGATGTTTTAATATCGATAACCAGATATCTAAATCTGTATTGCCTAAAATTACAATTGTTCCTAATATTCAACAAAATACCAAAGAAAATAACCAAATTTCTTTTATTGAATTCCTGGCACATGATGATATAATTGTTGGAAATAACCTTAATTTATTCATTGAACAGCTAAACTCCATTTACAAACAAAGCCTTTTAACTCAAGAAATAAATGAAGACATTATAAACCTTATTATTTCAGGCGATGATATTGATTCACATTTGAGGAATTTTTCTATAATTGAAATGGGTTTAAATCCTGTTTTTCAACCTGAAAAGATTGTTGATTTTAATACTTCAAAACAGCCGGTTTTTAATAAGAACTTCAACCTGTTGGGAGAAAATATGATTGATTCTGATGAAAAAGGATACAAAATTTTTATCCTTTCAAATAATGAAAAACAAATTGCAAGGCTGCAGGATATTTTTACAGATACCGATATTAAAGTAAGTTTCACTCCCCTTCCATTTGTTTTGCACGAGGGATTCATCGACCATGATTTAATGATTTGCTGTTATACTGACCATCAGATTTTTGAACGTTATCACCGGTTTAATCTACGCAGCAGAAAAACCCAACGAGAATCTATTTCGCTAAAAGAATTAAACAAACTACACCAGGGCGATTATGTAGTTCATGTGGACCATGGCATTGGAAAATTTGCCGGCCTTGTAAAAACAGAAGTCAACGGAAAAGTACAGGAAGCAATCAGGTTAGTTTATAAAGATAGTGATTCATTGCTGGTAAGTATCCATTCACTTCACCGCGTTTCAAAATATAAAGGAAAGGATGGTACAGAACCTTCGCTAAACAAACTTGGAAGTGGAGCCTGGCAAAGATTAAAAAGCCGGACTAAATCAAAAGTTAAAGATATAGCCCGGGAGCTGATAGCTCTTTATGCAAAACGCCGGGCAGAAAGAGGATTTTCATTTACTGTCGATTCATATCTGCAAACCGAACTGGAAGCATCATTTATTTACGAAGATACACCCGACCAGCAAAAAGCAACTATTTCGGTAAAAGAAGATATGGAAAAAACCATACCCATGGAT
>JABMQB010000019.1 GCA_013203525.1 Mariniphaga sp. | reverse complement strand
GTTTGCTGAAGCACGATGGTCAGTTTTATGCCACTTCATCCAATTTGAACCGGGATCCATACTAAACAATGCATCCGGACGGTATTGTCTTATCAGTTTGCAAAGTTTTTCTGTTAATTCTAATGCGAGAACATATTCTAACATTCCATCATCATATCCAAGCCAGATAAAATTATCCGTTTCTGGTGTTATTCCCATTGCTTTACATGCATCTTCAGACTCAACTTTCCTTATCTGGGAAATTCTCTCACTAGTCATCGTAAGGTCTCTCGTTCCTTTGTTGCCAGTTGTGATCCATACCATAACAATTTTGTTGCCATTTGCTTTAAGTAACGATAATGTCCCCAGACATCCGCTTTCATCATCCTGATGCGGACCAACCCACATTATTGTTTTATTTGTCCATTTAGTTATGTCTTCAAAAGCTGTTGGGACTCTTTCTTGTTGTCTCTTGTCTACCACAGTCTCTACCACAGTCTGCCCTGATATACTTAGCGAAAACATCGTTATGACCAGACTTGTCAGAATAAATGTTATTTTTTTATTTATCATAGTAAATTCCCTCGTAATTTTTTATTTATTTAATACTTAAAGATCTGATTAGAAATATTTGAACCAGGATTAATCCCGTATATGAGCAAAAGCTCTGCAATTTTTCACAATTAAATTAACAAAATATTCTATCCGTCTTTGCAGGTGAAAGAATAATTCCATCATTTATCTGGTTTTTAAGCTATGTGAAGGTACCTCTTCCAATTACTCTCATCATGGAGATCATTTTATATTTCTTAGACAAGTTCAAGTTACGGATTTTTTAAGTTATTATTTATAATATCAAAGGACATGAAACATTTTGTATCCTCAAATAATTTCAACTCTCTTTTATGGTTTCCGATTATTCCAATTATCTTTTTATGTGCTATGGAAAAAATAAATTCTCGCACGTAATTGTTAAATTTTTTCCTAATTATTTCTTAGGATTATCAAATGTTATCATTCTTTTTATACGTTGGAGAAACAAACCTTTTCTATATCGTTTAAATGTTTGAATCCTTTTTTATACGTTACAATAACAATTCCTCAAATACATATCGATTAAACATTATGTTATAACATTTAACTCCAATAATGCTATTATTATGAAAGGTATAACCTAATAAAACTAAAAATCAAAGCAGTTTAGTAAGCTTAATAATTTTATTTCGAATCATTCGCATCAACTCTTTTAGGCTGTAAAACCGTTTCTAAAGTAAAGTCAACCCAATACAAACCAATAGAGTTAGGAATATTCTGACATAATTCATCGCCAATTAGCTTCGCCGGATCATCAAACTGCCCCCACCATTTTTTATCTGAGTTATATCCAAATTGAAATCCTACTTGTCCATCGGAAAAATACGAACCCCATTCCTTAAAATCAGCCACCATATCTTCTAATGACTCTAAACTTTGACCGTCATTAATAAAAACAAGACCATGACGATAGTTTGGAGGCATTTTTTCTTCCAGCCAATGCTTTAAAAACAGACGGTATTCAGGGTTATAACTTCTAACAAGCTCCAACCATTCTTTTGCTTGTTTGTCCGAAATAGCCTTTCCATCAGGCCTATCAACAGACTGAAACCACTCCACATCAACACCAAAGCCTAAAATACATGAATGACCATGATATTTGTCAAGAACAATCTTTATTAATTCATCAACAGGAGCATTACCTGGCTCTACCTGCAACCAAATCTTAAAGCCTTGTTTGTCCATCTCATTAAATATAGCTTCGTTAAAATCTGTTTCGGCAGTTTTAATAAGCTCATGATTAACTTTCGCCGGGAAATTTAAGTAAATGCCATCGCCACTTAATGTGCCTAAAATCCAAACACTTGAGGGCACAGACTCATCAAACTTAGAAGACATCTCTTGACCTACATTCGTCCAGTAACTGGGATTGGTAACATTAAGATGACGTGTACCATAGACAGAATACCTAAACCCTGCCGTAAAAGGGATTTCTGTTTTGTAAGGCACAGCATTAGTTACCAGTGCATCGCTGACCTGTGTAATTGATAATTGCTTATTATGCCCACAACCGGTAAGCAAAAAAACAATAAATAGACTTGAATAAATTAATTTCATAACAATAGAATTTAATTAGATTTGGTAATCCGTTTTAAAACATTTTCTAATCTCGGATGTATTATCACTTTTATGCCGTTTATATTTCTTATATCTATCTTAAAAAATGCCATTTATACCTGAATAAGAATGTATACGGCAATACTAAGTTGTTGTTTATAATTTTATGAACCACGTAAATAATTCTTTATACTAACTAATTTGATTATTTGTGACTAATCAGTGTATTGTAAATTTGCAATAATTTTCAGGGAATTCAATATATTTTGATTGTTTTTAATTACGGTATCAGTAACTGAACGC
>JABMQB010000223.1 GCA_013203525.1 Mariniphaga sp. | reverse complement strand
GCAGTATATCCTGCGCCTCCTATAATCCCGACTTTTATCATTTATTTAATTCTTTTTATTTACCGTATGGAATATTTTCAATGATGTTGCCAATACATTCGTAAATCCTTTCACATCCTCGCCGGTCCAGGCTTTACTCATTTCTCCGTATTCTCCAAAATCAGAATTCATTAAATCATGTTCCGATTCAATTCCCTGTACTTCGAAATGATAAGGATTAAGTTTGACGTATGCTTTCCCGGAAACATTTTCCTGGCTGCTTTCCAGAAAACCTTCAATGTTCCGCATTACCGGATCAAGGTATTGCGATTCATGCAAAAACATACCATACCAATTTGAAAGCTGTTCTTTCCAGTACATTTGCCATTTTGTAAGCGTGTGTTTTTCAAGCAAATGATGTGCTTTAATAATTATTAACGGAGCAGCAGCTTCAAAACCTACTCTTCCCTTTATTCCAATAATTGTATCACCAACATGAACATCACGGCCAATTGCAAAAGGTGCAGCAATTTCTTCAAGTGCTTGTATTATAGCTGCTCCGCTTTTAAAAGATTTACCATCAATTGTTTTTAATTCGCCTTTTATAAATTCGAGCTCAATAACTTTACTTTCAGTTGCTTTTAATTGTTTTGGAAAAGCTTCATTGGGCAGTGCTTTTTTTGAAGTTAAAGTTTCTTTACCTCCAATACTTGTTCCCCATAATCCTTGATTAATGGAATATTGCATCTTCTCAAAATCTTCCTCAACACCGTACTTTTTCAACATATCAATTTCCTGTTCTCGACTTAATAAAAGATCCCTGATCGGAGTCAGTATTTTAATATCGGGAGCAAGCACCTGAAATGTAAGGTCAAACCGAACCTGGTCATTTCCAGCACCTGTACTTCCGTGAGCTACATATCCGGCATTTATTTCTTTTGCATGTTTAATAGTTGCCATAGCCTGAAAAACACGTTCCGAACTAACAGAAATGGGATAAGTATTATTCCTGAGTACATTTCCATAAACCATGTATCGTATACACTTATCATAGTATTCATCAGTAATATCAAGGGTTACATGCCCCTTTGAACCAAGCTTATATGCTTTCTTTTCTATTTCAACAAGTTCTTCTTCAGAAAAACCACCTGTATTTGCAATAGCAGTATATACATCAAATCCCTTTTCTATCGATAGATATTTTACACAAAACGATGTATCCAAACCTCCACTAAATGCCAGTACAACTTTATCCTTCATTTTATTTTATATTTTGAAAATGGAAGCAATCATAAGTAAAACAGATGTTGAATCCTTTTTTCCGTTTTTTGGTTTTAGCTTATTAATAATATCGAGTAAAGAGCGTTTTTTAGTTTTACTCCCATTAACCTTTTTCCCTTTTTCCACAGCAGGATCAAATAGCATCCCTGTACACAGACATTTTGAGCGTTCGGTACGTATCAGGATATCATAATTGACACATCCTGAACAACCTTTCCAGAAAGCATCCTCATCGGTAAGCTCCGAAAATGTAACAGGCCGGTAACCCAATTCATGATTAATTTTCATAACGGCTAATCCGGTTGTAAGCCCAAAAATTTTTGCATAAGGAAATCTTTTACGTGATATTTCAAAAACTTTCCTTTTAATTTCCATTGCAAGTCCAATACCTCTGAATTCAGGCGTAACTATTAATCCTGAATTAGCAACAAAACGCCCATGGCCCCATGTTTCGATATAACAAAATCCTGCAAATTTTTCATTTTTAGTAGCTATTATGGCTTTTCCATCCTCAATTTTTGATTTCAGGTATTCATATGTCCTCTTGGCTATACCTGTCCCCCGCTCCATCGATGCATCCTCAATGGTTTGATTTATGGTATCTATATACGAGATATGCTCTTCTCCAGCAATTTCTATTTTTATATTATTTTTAAACATTGCTCCCTTCATTACTATTATCCTAATTTTTTATTCAGGTTAGGCATAATTAAAATTAATGAATTAATAATATCAGTTTTTGAAACTCCCTCTCGTAATACAATTAAAATTGTATCATCGCCGGCAATGGTTCCTAAAATTTCCCATGGCCTGGCGCTATCAATTACCGAAGCGATACTACTTGCATAGCCTGGTAATGTTTTGATAATCCCTATGTTTCCTGAAAAATCAATCCCTTTAAATCCATCGGCAAGATAATTTACCTTTTCATTCACTACATTGTCAGAGCGAGTTACAATTTCTGATATAATGTATTTATATCCTTTGTCTGAATCAGGTATTTTGGCAACCTTTAATATTTTTAAATCGCGTGATAAGGTAGCCTGGGTTAAATCAAAACCCATCGATTTTAATTTATGCAAAAGCTCTTCCTGGCTGTGAATATTGCAATTAGAAATAACTTTCCTTATTGCCAGTTGCCTTTGTACCTTATTCTTCATATAAATGAATTATGAATAAATATTCATTTCTTTTGCAAAAATATTCATTTTGTAATAATATCAAAAGGTTTCTCAGAAATATTTATAATTTTGCACTCATAATTTAATATAGGATGCGAAATAATAACTGATGTATCTGGAAAAACTAAAGTATAAAAGTAACATCGCAATAAATATGCGTTTGAACTATAAAAAAGTAGTACAAGCGCATTTTTTTTAATTGGGATTTAATTTTTTTGAAATGTTGATATTAAAAAAGGCACGATTAATTTTAGAGGATGGCACTGAATTCATCGGGAAATCATTTGGAGCACCAAATTCTATTGCTGGCGAAGTAGTATTTTATACTGCTATGACCGGTTATCCAGAAAGTTTAACTGATCCATCATATACAGGACAAATCTTAGTCTCCACTTATCCGATGATCGGAAATTACGGTGTGCCAAAAGATACTGCCCAAAATGGAATTTTCAGACATTATGAATCGAATAAAGTTCACATTTCAGGATTAATTATTTCTGATTATTCGTTTGAGTACAGTCATTGGAATGCTGCAAAAAGCCTTGGCGATTGGTTAAATGAGTCAAATGTCCCCGGATTATTTGATATTGACACAAGGGCACTTACAAAAATTCTAAGGGAAAAAGGATCAATGCTTGGTAAGATTGAATTTGAAGATGATCCCATCGAATTTAAAGACCCTAATATAGAAAATCTGGTAGCGAATGTCAGCATCAACAAAAAGGAAGTTTATGGAGATGGAGATCATAAAGTAATATTAGTTGATTGCGGTGTAAAACACAATATTATCCGTTGCTTGTTAAAACGGAATACCACGGTTATCAGAGTTCCATGGGATTATGATTTTACCAGTGAAGATTATGATGGAGTATTTCTTTCGAATGGGCCCGGTGATCCGGCAATGTGTGCTGAAACTGTTGAAAATATCAGAAAAGCAATTAATATTAATAAACCAATAATGGGAATTTGCCTGGGCAATCAACTTCTTGCAAGGGCAGCCGGAAGTGATACATATAAATTAAAATATGGGCATAGAAGTCATAATCAACCGGTACTTTTAACAGGCACCAACCGCTGTTTTATTACTTCGCAAAACCATGGTTATGCTGTTTCTCCTGAGTTATTACCTGATGATTGGGAACCCATGTTTGTTAATGTTAACGACGACACAAATGAAGGAGTCAGGCATAAAACAAAACCATTTTTCTCAACACAATTCCATCCTGAAGCATCGAGTGGCCCAACGGACACAGAATTTTTGTTTGACGATTTTATTGAGAATATAATAAATTGGAAAAAAGAGAATTAAAATACGAAATTTTAAAAATGGAATTATAGTACTTGAGAATGACAAAAAATGAGCTGGAAGAACGATTAATTGATTTTGCAGTAAAAATTATTAAATTCTGCAAAAATCTTCCTGATTCAAGGGAAGGAATTTATATTGCTGGTCAATTAACCAGATCAGGTTGTTCAACCGCTTTAAATTTTGGCGAGGCTCAAGATGCTGAAAGTTTAAAAGACCTTATTCATAAAAATAAAATCATTTTAAAAGAATTAAGGGAAACCAGAGTTGCTTTAAAAATTTGTTTAAGAGCTGAGATTTCAACTAATCAAAACGAAAACAACTGGTTAATTAATGAATCAAACGAACTGATTTCAATTTTTGTAGTGTCAAATAAAAAATTAAGAAACAAAATATAAATAATTTGCAGTACTCAATTTCGGAATTCGTTCTTCGGAAATTGTACTTCAGAATTTTAATAGGTAATTAATCATGGTCGATATCAAAATTAAAAAAGCATTAATTCTTGGATCAGGAGCACTAAAAATTGGCGAGGCCGGAGAATTTGATTATTCCGGTTCACAAGCTTTGAAGGCGTTGAAAGAAGAAGGAGTTGAAACGATTCTTATTAATCCAAATATTGCAACAATTCAAACATCTGAAAATATTGCAGATAAAATATATTT
>JABMQB010000222.1 GCA_013203525.1 Mariniphaga sp. | reverse complement strand
TTTATAAATAATGCAAAACCATACCAGGGGAATTATTTATGCTTCCATAACCGTATTTTTTTGGGATTTTTTGGCTATTGCATTAAAGGTTGCAGTTAATGAAATTGAACCCATAACCATCGTGTGGTTTCGATTTTTGATTGCATTTATATTCCTAACAACCTGGCAGGCTTTTAAAAATCCAGGATCTTTTAAAATTCTAATAAAACCACCAATCCTTTTAATTTTTGCTGCATTAGCATTAAGCTGGAATTATTTAAGTTTTATGTTTGGTGTACATTTTACAACTCCCAGCAATGCACAATTATTTATTCAAACGGGTCCTGTCACTTTAGCAATTATTGGATTTACTTTCTTTAAAGAACGCCTTGGATTAAGGCAGGTTTTTGGATTTATGCTGGCAATCTCAGGATTAGTACTTTTCTACAATCAGCAATTAACAGCTTTATCGATTCCGAAAAGATTTATATAAAAGGTGTTTTATTTACATTATCAAGTGCTCTTGCCTGGGCAACATATGCCGGATTACAAAAAAAACTTGTAACAAAACATCCGGTGCAAACCCTGAATTTATTTTTATTTGGCATTCCAGTACTATTTTTCTTCCCTTTTGTAAATCTGTCCCCGCTTTTTGAACTTCACTGGACATGGTGGCTTTTGTTGATATTTCTTGGTGCAAATACATTTATTGCGTATACCTGTATAGCAAATACTTTAAAATATACCGAAGCAAATAAAGTAAGTATCATTATTATTCTTAATCCGTTAATCACTTTTTTAACAATGGGTATTCTTACCTATCTTGATGTATCCTGGATTTCGGGTGAAAGATTTACATTGCTTTCAATTGTAGGTGCATTAATTGTACTTTCAGGAGCAATGTTAGTTGCAGGGAAAAAGAAAAAATAATCAATCCGGATTTATAAACCGCAAATTAAAAACTGGTTGTTTATGAATCTGAAAAGAATTAACTTGCCTGCATGTCAAAGTCCCAAAAATATTCTTGTAATCCCTCGAATTGGGTTGATGCTTTTTCAGATGAGTTTTTCCGGTTTGCAGCATACCGCGTGAAAAACCATGAAATAGCAGAAGACCTGGTGCAGGATACTTTCCTTTCGGGATTAAAGGCAGTTAAAAATTTCAGGGGCGATTGTAATGAAAAATCCTGGCTATATAATATTTTAAGAAATAAGATTATTGATCATTACCGTAAAAAAACAAATCAGGAAATAAAACAACCGGGCTATGATTCTGATTCCGATGATGAATCATTTTTCAACCAGTTTTTTCGCACTGAAGAACAATATAAGAACCATTGGAAATCAGAATCAGCACCACAGGAATGGGATATTTCACCCGATTCATATCTGGAAAAAGAGGAATTTATGCAAATTTTACAATTTTGCTTATCCTTACTTCCCGAATTATGGTCAAATGTTTTCAGCCTGAAAAATATCGAAGAGTATTCTACTAAAGAAATTTGCAAGGAACTTGATATTACATCGTCTAATCTTTGGACAATTATTCACAGGGCAAAATTACAACTCAGAGTTTGTATGGAAAAAAAATGGTTAACCAGTTAATTATTTATGATGCAAAAATTAATGAATAAAATAATGCTTACATGCCGGCAATCGACTTTTTTCAGTTCCGTTAAAAATACACGGAAACTTGGAATACTTGAATCAATTCAGCATCGAATGCATTTAATGGTTTGTAAAGCTTGTAAACGTTTCGATATTCATGCAAATCAAATTGACCAATCATTTCACGACTATTTGTTTAACGAAGAATTAGTATCTGAAGACCACCTTTCATCTGAAAAAAAATCACGCCTTAAAGACACTGTAAATCAGTCGATCAAAAAATAAAACACAAAAAAGCCTTTTATTTTGAAAGGAATCTAAAACCCCCACGTCTTTTTATTTGAAATTTAATTAGAAAAGTTTATCAATTATTAATTCAAATAAAAAAGATCATGAAAAACGAAAAAAGAAATCTTACGAAAAACTTTTTAAAAGGAACATTAGTAGCAGGTGCATTATTAACAGTATCAGCCTTAAGTGCAACTCCTAATTCTTCAACCCTTTTTGAATACAATAGTCTTGGTTCAGGAGCAGAAGTTCGTAGTGAGTTACTTCAC
>JABMQB010000221.1 GCA_013203525.1 Mariniphaga sp. | reverse complement strand
GGAGAAACCGGCGGCGAACATTTATCGCAATTTCATCCATTGTTTTTAGTGTTCTTCTGGCTTCGTGGATGCGATCGATGCAGGAAGGCTCATACGACAGCATGATTGAAAACTCTGTAAAATTCTATTCGGGCTATTTACAAGTTCAGGATACTGCTTACTGGGATGAGCGCACAATCGACAACAGTTTTGAAGTAACTTCAGAACTAAAGGAAAAAATAGAAACCATTGAAGATGTTACACTGGTTTCAAACCGGGTTGAATCGTTTGCTCTGGCAGCAAATCACCTGAAAAGCAAACCTACTATAGTAATGGGAATTGAACCCGAAGCGGAAAATAAGATTACCAACATCTCAAAAAAGATAAAACAAGGTAATTTTCTAAAAAATGGTGATAAGGGTGCTGTTCTTGGAAAAGGATTAGCCGACTATTTAAAACTTGGTGTTGGTGATACACTGGTTATGATTAGCCAGGGTTACCACGGAATAAGTGCCAGCGGCCTATTCGAAATAAAAGGAATTATGTCGCATCCAAATGCCGAATTTGATAAAAGGCTGGTTTACCTCGATATTGAAACTGCCCGTGATTTTTATTCTGCATATGGATTATCTACTTCATTGGTTGTAATGACCGGTGATCATTACCAGGTAAATCATCTAAAAAAAGGAATTTCTGAAATATTGCCTGCCAGCAATACGGTTATGACCTGGAATGACATGCAACCTGAAATAGAACAGCTTATTCAAAGCGACCGTGGAAGTGGCATTATAATGCTTGGTATTTTATATATGATTATTGCTTTTGGAATGTTTAGCGTTGTACTTATGATGGTTAAAGAGCGAAGCCGCGAATTTGGAGTTGTACACGCTGTTGGAATGCAAAAGGTAAAACTTTCTGTAATTGTTTTTTTTGAAACCATATTTATAGGATTAATTGGATGTACAATCGGATTGCTGATTAGCTATATATTCTGCCTTTATTTCTATTACAATCCAATTCCTCTTACAGGGGAAATGGCAACTGCTACTGAACAATATGGAATGGAACCCTATATGTTTTTCTCAATGAAATCATCGTTGTTTTACAGTCAAATGATTTTAGTATTCTTCATTAGTGTATTCATATCCATATTCCCTACATATAATATCAGCCGCTTAAAAATAACTAAAGCAATGCGGTCGTAATAACCATTAAAACAATAAATTATGATTTGGTCAATAGCATGGCGAAACGTTTGGAGAAATAAAGTGCGTAGCATAGTTATGATTGTTGCGATTTCACTCGGCCTTTTCGCAGGTGTATTTACAATGGCTTTTATGCAGGGAGCTGTTGATGCCAGAATAGAATCAGCTACAAAATCGGAGTTGGCACATTTGCAGATTCATGCCCCACACTTTTTAGACAACAATGAAACCGGACTTTATATTTCAGATGTCAATCAGTTAGTTAATAATATCGAAAACATTGAAACGGTAAAAGCTGCCAGCCCCCGGTTGGTTGCTGAACCATTTATAATGGCAGCACATGGAACCGGTGGTGGTAAACTGATTGGTATCGATACGGAAAAAGAGAAAAATGTAACCGACATCTGGGAACATATTATTGAAGGCACCTATCTTGAAAAAACCAGCAGGATGCCTCCTGTTTTGATTGGTAATAAAATGGCGACCAAATTAAAATTGAAAATTGGTTCAAAAATCATTGTTCAAATGGTTGACTTAAACGGAGATTTATCTTCAAAAGGTTTTCGTGTAGGTGGAATTTATAAAACCTCAAATACCACCTACGACGAAACCCACTTTTTTGTGCGTTACGAAGATTTACAAACTCAACTTGATATTACTGAGAACACCGCTCACGAAATCGCAATTGTTGTCGACAACGGAAATGAAGCCATAATAGTAAAACCAAAAATACAAAATGTTTCTGGTGAAAATGATGTTCAAACCTGGAAGGAATTAAGCCCGGAAATGTCCCTACTAACTGATTCAATGGATCAATACATGTACATTTTTATACTTATTATTTTACTCGGATTATGCTTCGGAATTATTAATACCATGTTGATGGCTGTATTGGAAAGAGTGAAAGAAATTGGAATGCTAATGGCAGTTGGCATGAATAAAAGAAGAGTATTCTGGATGATAATCCTGGAATCGGTAATGCTCACTTTAACTGGTGGTATTTTAGGAATACTGATTGGTTCAGGAATTACCAAAATTTTTGAAACCACACCCATCGATGTTTCCATGTTTTCAGAAGGACTTGAAAAATATGGTTTCGCAACGCAGATATACACTTCATTACAAACTGAAACAATAATAACAATAACTATTCTGGTAATAATAACTGGCCTGTTATCTGCTATTTATCCGGCACGAAAAGCTTTGAAGTTGAATCCAGCAGAAGCAACCCGAACAGATTAATGCGTAAAAAGAATAATGAAAAAATGCATAAATGAGAAAATGAATGAACGAATAAATGCGGGAATGAGAAAATGCATAAATGAGAAAATAGATAAATTGAAAAATAATTAAATGTTAAGCAATAAAATTAAACATTAAATTTTTTTTAAAGATTTCATAATTCTTGCATTCCTGCCTTTACATAATTTATGCATTATCTGAAGAAATAAAAGAATAACAATAAAATATAAACAATGACTGATAAAAATATTTTTGTTGAAAAATTAAAAAAGAGAACCCGAAAGTTCGGTGTGGATGTCATTCTTTTCTGTGATTCCTTAAAGCAAAAAAAAGCATCATCAGTTGTAACATATCAATTAATAAAATCTGCAACATCAACCGGGGCAAATTACCGGGCAGCATGCCGTGGAAGATCTCAAGCTGAATTTTTCAGTAAAATGTGTATTGTTGTAAAAGAAGCCGATGAATCAAATCTGTCAAATGATAAAATTGAATTACTAAGACTTCTTCAGGAAGCTACTGAAATCACCAAAATAATGACCAAAGCAAAAGATACGACTTATAAAAACATTAATTGATTAAAAAAATGCATGAAAAAAGAAAAGAAAATATTAAAAATAATTAAAACATTCTTGTATTAAAGCATTTTCGCATTAACACATTTATGCATTAAAAAAATTAAAAACATGAAAATCATAGAAGTAAACAATCTACACAAAATTTACAACAGCGATTCCGTATCGGTACATGCTGTTAATGGTGTCGACCTTTCGTTTGAAGAAGGAGAATTTACTGCCATTGTTGGACCCTCGGGCTCAGGTAAAACTACTTTATTAAATATTGTTGGAGGACTGGACGATGCCTCAGAAGGATCGGTTACAATCGATAATATACAAATAAATGAACTTTCAGCCCGAAAACTTACCGATTTCAGAATGAATAATATTGGTTTTGTTTTTCAGGCATACAATTTAATTCCTGTTTTAACGGCCAAAGAAAATGTTGAGTTTATTATGCATTTACAGGGCAGCAATAAATCCGATCGTGATGCTCGTACATCTGAACTACTTAAGGCCGTTGGCCTGGGTGATATGATGAACCGGCGGCCATCAAAACTTTCGGGTGGGCAGCAACAACGCGTGGCAGTTGCAAGAGCACTGGCTTCAAAACCCAAATTTGTTTTGGCAGATGAACCTACAGCTAACCTTGATTCAAAATCGACAGAAAATTTACTCGATATTATGGAGGAACTAAATAAACAGGAAAATATTACGTTTATATTTTCGACACACGACCAAAG
>JABMQB010000220.1 GCA_013203525.1 Mariniphaga sp. | reverse complement strand
GTGTAAATTTATTACACCAGTAAACAGTGATATTTTATTTGAAGTTCCTTTTGCAGTTGGCAGGGGCGATGTAGGTTGGAATATTGGAATAAAAGTGGATCCTGGAAACCATCCCTATGGGCAGGGTTCAAACTACATGTCATTCCCTCCAACTTATGCATACTCATTTGATAGGCAAGACACTCGCCTTGAAGCAACTTGCGGATTTTATGAGATAAACAGTGATTTTGTTCAGCAACTTGTACAAACAGGATCAATAAGAATATCACAGGCAAAATGGAGCCGTCACTATTTAGATAACCCTCCTGGAGCTTCAGCAAGTAAAGGTACCGGTATTAACTGGCCCATGTTACGTTATGCCGATGTATTGTTAATGTATGCCGAAGCAGTAAATGAATTAAATGGTCCGACAGAAGAAGCCAAAGCAGCTTTCAAAAGGGTGCGCCAACGAGCATTTGATGAATCGGTATGGAACACTAAAGTTGACCAGTATATTGCCAGCAATTCAGGATCAAGCGAAGATTTTTTTAATGCCATTGTTAATGAACGTGCCTGGGAATTTGGTGGCGAAATGATCAGAAAATATGAATTGATCCGATGGAACCTGTATTATGAAAAAGTAGCAAAAACAGTTGAAGGATGTAAACAAATGGCTAACGATGCATTTAATGGAACAGGCACTTTACCAGATTACCTTTATACAAAACTGGCAGAGAACGGCGACCTTCAAATACTTAATATTTTTGATAAAGTTGCGGTTGCTCCCGATGAAACATGGGAACGCCTGTCGTGGTTAATTGCCATGTACGATGAAACCAGGCCGGATGGATATGCAGAATGGATTACC
This sequence comes from Mariniphaga sp., assembly GCA_013203525.1. Classification (GTDB taxonomy): domain Bacteria; phylum Bacteroidota; class Bacteroidia; order Bacteroidales; family Prolixibacteraceae; genus JABMQB01. The sequence continues at coordinate 30,690 of JABMQB010000220.1, read as the reverse complement.
CGTGACTGGGATAATTATATTAATGGATCTAATATCAGCGTTCCTCAGGGAATTGTCAGATATATTTTCCCTATTCCTACAATTGGTATCGATAATAGCCAGGGAGTATTGAAAAACGATGGGTATGGATTTGGATTTTAATTCCTTCAATAATGAAAAAAAAAATGAGATGAAAAAACATAGATTTAATATAAAGGTAATTTTAACTCTTTTAATTGCAGGAATGTTTGTAATTATCGCCTGTGAAAAAGAGGAAGTTTTTCCAAGGACACGCCTTTTTCAACCTGTATTGAATGAGGACCTTTATTCTGTTGACAACACCATAGTTGTTAATTTAGGGAATATGAAAGAGGCTCAAAATTATACAATAGAAGTAAGCCGCGATTCTTTTTTAACCACAGAATATACTTTTCAAATCGATACTACTTTTGTAATTATTAATAATGAAACCATTGGTGAAGATTTACTTTGGTTTACCATTTACCAGGTACAGGCTACGGCTCACGCCGACGATTCTGAGTATGATAGTAAGCCTTCGTTATTGGGAAGTATCCGTACTCAGAAATTTCCATCGAATATGGGGACACCAACTCCATTTGATGTACTCGATACACGAGCTCGTGTATTCTGGTCTCCGGCCGGTGCACCAATAACAGGTGTTAAAATATTTGCAGGCGACGATGAAAGATTAATGTCACCCTTAGCTGAATATGAACTAACTAATGATGAGATGGATGCTTCGGAAAAAATTGTAAGTGGACTTAACGCTTCTTCAATTTATCAAATAGCAATTTACAGTGGCAATACTCTAAGAGGATGGGAAGTATATACAACACGTGAAGCATTTGTTTCAGGTGATAATGTACTGGATCTTTCTGGTATTGATTCAACAGTTGTACTTGCCGATACCCTTCCTTCGGTTGCTAACGGAACCATTGTTGTTTTAGAAGGAGGTAAAATATACATGGCGGGAGGTTATGCTTTCGACAAATCAATATCTTTTGTTTCAGGCTATAGTTTTGTGCAAGCATTACCTGTTATTGATATGTCAACAAATTTCAATATTGCAGATGGTGCAACCGTTGATTATGTAACTTTCAAAGATATTCATCTTACGGCACCTGATGGTTTTGACAGCAGATATGTATTTAATATCGATGTTAGTGGAACGATTGGTGAAATAAAATTTGAATCCTGCAAAATAAGGACTCTAAGGGGTGTGGCCCGTATGAAAGGAGGAACCGGATCTCTGGATAAATATACCATTTATGATTGTGAAGTAGACAGCATTAGAGATTATGCTATCCTTACAGTCGATAAAACTACCTGGATTTGTAATGATATCCATTTTGAAAACTCGACGTTTACCCGTTGCCGTATGTTTTTGACAAGTAGGAACAACTCTAATTCAATTGTAATCGAAAGCTGTACCATTGGGGAAGCTCCCGAACAGGGACGGCAAATGTTCAGATGGAGGCAAGGTGATCAAGAGGATGTACTAAATGGAATTAAAATCAGTAATACAATTTGGGGCCGTGGATGGTACGAAGGGTTGGATGTTCCTGTACATGGAGTTGATGGATTTGATGGTATGGCAAATACAAACTGGATTATTACAAATTCCTATTCAACAAGTGATTTCAGTTTTGCCGAAGGAAAAGATGAAATTCCTGGATTCCCAATTGGAAATTATTCTGGAACAGTAAATGACCTTTGGGAGGATCCTGAAAATGGCAACTTTAATTTTAAAGATACAGGTTTTGCAGGAAAAGGAGATTCAGGGGATCCAAGATGGAGAATTGGCTTATAGTAATTGAATCAGATAAATTTGAAATAAATATTATCTGATCATATATAGTTTAGTTTAGTTATTTATTTTATACTCTGGGATACAATTCAAAGTATCCCGGAGTATTAATAGTTTTTGACTATAAAACCTATTCTAGTCTTAAGTTACCTGATATTGCTATAATCCAATTACTTTATTACGCATAATTGTATGAAAAAAACATTCTTCTTTTTATTCTTTCTTTTAGCAATAAGCACTGTAATTGCACAGGTTCCGGCATTTCCGGGTGCAGAGGGTGGCGGTATGTTTACATCCGGAGGAAGAGGAGGGAAAATTATTTTCGTAGATAATTTAAATGATAAGGGAAAAGGCAGTTTTCGAAAAGCAATAGAAGCGGAGGGACCCAGAATAGTTGTTTTCAGGGTATCCGGAAATATTGAACTCGAAAAACCAATCCACATTAAAAACGGAGATTTAACTATTGCCGGGCAAACTGCTCCTGGTGATGGAATTTGCTTGACAAATTATGGGATGAGAATTGATGCGGATAATGTACTAGTCCGTTTTATTCGCATCCGTCCAGGCGACCTAAAAAAGGAAGAAATGGACGCTATAATGGGAATAAGGCATAAGAATATTATTATTGACCATTGTAGTTTTAGTTGGGCTAATGATGAAGTTGCTTCCTTCTACGACAATGAAAATTTTACAATGCAATGGTGCATAATCAGTGAAAGTTTTTATAATTCTGATCATCACAAAGGAGAACATGGATATGGCGGAATTTGGGGTGGTTTAAATGCTTCTTTTCATCATAATTTATTATCTGACCACACAAGTCGAAATCCACGCTTTTGCGGACCTCGTTATTCGGCAAAACCCAACAATGAAAAAACAGACTTCCGAAATAATGTAATATATAACTGGGGATTTAATAGTGTTTATGGTGGTGAAGAAGGCAGTTATAACATGGTTAACAATTATTATAAACCAGGACCTGCTACCAAAAAAAGTGTTCGAAACAGGATACTGAATCTTACACAAATGTTTTATACACCACGAATCAATCCTGACACCCTGGGTGCAGGTTGGTTTTATATTACCGGAAATGTTGTGGAAGGAAATCCTGATATAATAAAAAACAATTGGGGTGCCGGTATTCAGGGAAAAGGTGTTGATGAAAAAGCTAAAAATAAATCAAAATTACATAATCCAATTCCATTTATCCCCGTTTCAACATCTTCAGCAAAAAAAGCATTTTCTCATGTACTAAAATCAGCAGGAGCCAGCCTGAAAAGGGATGAAGTGGATACACGGATTATTGCTGAAGTTAAATCGGGTAATGAAAAACATGGCAGATCATTCAATAATGGAGGAAAAGGAATTATCGATTCACAAACAGATGTAGATGGGTGGCCAGAGTTAATTTCTGAATCTCCGGCTTTGGATTCTGATAATGATGGCATTCCGGATGAATGGGAAAAAGTAAATAAGCTAAATGAATTCGATTCAAGTGATTCAAACAAAAAAGAATTAAATCCAGATTATACAAACATTGAGGTTTATATTAATTCAATCGTTGAAGAAATAATGGAGATTCAATAAGATAAAGGTGGAAATAGAATGATTATGAAAATAATATTTATACTAATTATTTGTTTTTATTTAATACCGGAAAAGCTACCGGCCCAAAATGAAATATCAAAAGTATGGATTGCTGATAATGGTGATGGGACCTATACTAATCCTATTCTTCATGCCGATTATTCCGACCCTGATGTTGTAAAGGTTAGCGATGATTATTACATGACTTCTTCATCATTTAATTGTGTGCCCGGATTACCGATCCTGCATTCGAAAGACCTTGTTAATTGGAAATTAATCGGGCATGCAATAAAAAAGCAGGTTCCTCTTGATGTATTTGATAAACCACAACACGGAAACGGGATATGGGCTCCTTGTATCCGATATCACAAAAACGAATTTTACATTTATTACCCCGATCCCGACTATGGAATATATCTAACCAAAGCAACAAGTGCTTCAGGCCCTTGGTCTGAACCCATTTTAGTAAAAGCAGGAAAGGGATTGATTGATCCTTCTCCCCTTTTTGATGGCGATGGAAAAGTTTATCTCACATTTGCATTTGCAGGAAGTCGGGCCAGGATAAAAAGTGTTCTGATTGTTGCTGAAATGAACAGCTCGGGAACTGCTGTAGTTGGAAATGAAGTAATGGTTTTTGACGGGCATGAAGGACAACCCACTGTTGAAGGCGCTAAGTTTTATAAACGAAATGGATTTTATTACATTTTTGCGCCGGCCGGTGGAGTTACCAATGGTTGGCAATTGGTTCTTCGTTCAAAAAATATTTATGGGCCTTTTGAGGAAAAAATGGTTTTAGCTCAGGGATCGACAGAAATAAATGGGCCCCACCAGGGTGCTTGGATAACAACTTCTGGTGGCGAAGACTGGTTTATCCATTTTCAGGACAAGGAAGCATATGGGAGAATTGTACATCTTCAGCCTATGCAATGGAAAAACGACTGGCCAGTAATTGGAATTGATTCTGATGATGATGGTGTTGGCGAACCTGTTTTAAGCTATAAAAAACCAGATGTTGGAAAAAAACATCCTTTTATAACTCCTCCTGAAAGTGATGAATTTAATGGAAACCAACTGGGATTACAATGGCAATGGCATGCCAATCCATCAATGAAATGGGGATTTCCTTCCGGAAATCTTGGATTCTATAGGTTAAATTGTATTGCCAAACCCGAGGAAGTTAATAGCCTTTGGATGGTTCCCAACCTTTTGTTACAAAAATTTCCTGCCGAAGAATTTACAGCAACTACTAAATTCACTTTCAATGCCCGAACTGATAATGAAGAAACCGGGCTTTTAATTATGGGTGAAGATTATCAATATATTTCTCTCAAAAGACAAAACGAAAAATTGCATTTAAGAGTAATTCAGTGTAATAAAGCACGAACCGGAGGTACTGAGCAGATACTGTATTCAGAAGAATTAGATGTAAATAAAGTTTATTTCAGAGTGAAAGTTGAAAAAGGTGCTTTATGCAGTTTTAGCTATAGTACAAACGGAAAAGAATTTCAAACAGTAAGTACCGGATTTGAAGCTAAACCAGGTCGATGGATCGGAGCAAAAATTGGGCTTTTTGCTTTACGCGAAGGAATAACAAACGATTCGGGAACTGTAAATATTGATTGGTTCAGAATTGAAAAAAACACAAACTAATGAGAAATCTGATAACCGTATTAGCACTATTGCTTCTTGTAAATTATTCTTCAGGAAAGAAATATGATTTTATAGTTGCTACTGATGGCTCCGGTGATTTCATACAAGTTCAGCAAGCCATTAATGCTGTCCCCGATTTTAGAAAAAACAGGACTTTCATTTATATCAAATCAGGTATTTACAAAGAAAAACTTGTTCTCCCTACAAGTAAAACAAATGTTTCTTTTATTGACGAAAACAAAAAAAATACTATCCTAACCTATGATGATTATGCGTCGAAAAAGAACCTATTTGGTGAAGAAATGGGGACAACCGGATCCACATCGTTTTACATTTTTGGCGAAGGATTTACCGCAGAAAACCTGACTTTTGAAAATTCTGCTGGTTCGGTTGAACAAGCAGTAGCGGTGCGGATTGATGGAGATAAAGTAAAATTTACAAACTGCCGCTTTCTTGGAATTCAGGATACACTTTATCTACATGGCAATAATAGCAACCAGTATTATAAAAATTGCTATATAGAAGGTACTGTCGATTTTATTTTTGGATGGTCAACAGCTGTTTTTGAGGATTGTACTATTTTCTGTAAAGACCATGGTTATATTACCGCACCCTCAACTGAAAATGATACGCAATATGGCTTTGTGTTTTTAAATTGCAATATTATTGGTGATGCTCCAGAAGCATCATTTTACCTGGGCCGGCCGTGGCGCCCTAATGGCAAATCTGTATTCATAAATTGTTTTTTAGATAAACATATTAAACCAGAAGGCTGGAATAACTGGCGCAATCCGGAAAATGAAGAAACAGCATTTTTTGCTGAATATAAAAATCACGGACAAGGGGGCTGAAATAACTAAAAGGGTACAATGGTCAAAACAGTTAACAGATAAACAAATTGAAGAATACACACCTGAAAATATTTTAGGGGATTGGATTAATGAAAATTGAGAAACACAATTAAAAAGAAATCAATTAAATTGAAAATAATGATTATAAAAGGAAAACAAATTACTGGATATTTATTGTTGTTACTTGTAATTTTTAGTGCAATATATTCCGGGAAAGCCAAAGGAAAATTTATTTATCCTGAAATTGCCAAAACAGAATTCAGGTCTGACACATTTAATATTATTGATTTTGGGGCAATTCCTGGTGTTGAAAATATAAAAAAGGATGCAATCAATAAGGCTATTTTGAAATGCACAGAATCGGGTGGAGGAACTGTTTTAATTCCTGAAGGGATATGGCATACCGGACCTATTATAATGCAAAACAATATTAACCTCCATATTTCTATCAATACTCTGGTAATTTTCAGTAAAGATTTTAATGACTATCCTCTTATAAAAAGTTCTTATGAAGGAAATACTGCCTGGCGTTGTCAATCGCCTATCAGTGGTAACAACCTTGAAAATATAGCCTTCACTGGAATAGGAATTTTTGATGGCTCAGGAGATGTCTGGCGCCCCGTTAAAAAAGAAAAAATGACCCAACGTCAATGGTCTGACCTTATTAAATCGGGAGGTATTCTCGATGAACGAAAAAGAATATGGTATCCAACGGAAAAAGCACTTAACGGATCTTTAAATAGTCTTACAGCAAATTCTTCAAAAGATAATGCATTACAAGTAAAAGATTTTCTTCGACCGGTTATGGTAAGCCTTATAGAATGTAATACTATTCTGATAGATGGCCCCACATTTCAAAATTCCCCGGCATGGTGTATTCATCCACTTATGTGCGAAAATATTACTGTGCAAAACATGAATGTAAGAAATCCGTGGTATGCACAAAACGGTGATGGAATTGATTTCGAATCATGTAGAAATGGAATTATTACCGATTGCACTTTTGATGTTGGTGATGATGCTGTTTGTATAAAATCGGGAAAAGATGAAGAAGGACGTCAGCGAGGGATGCCAACCGAAAATTTTATTGTGCAAAATATAATTGTTTATCACGGTCATGGTGGTTTTACAATTGGCAGCGAAATGTCGGGGGGAGTGCGTAACATTCTGATTCAAAACTGTACTTTCCTTGGAACTGATATCGGATTACGATTTAAAAGCACACGAGGAAGAGGCGGTGTTGTTGAGGATATATTTATTTCAGATATTATTATGAAGGACATCCCAACAAATGCGATCAGTTTTAATCTATTTTACGGTGGTACATCTCCGATACCCGATTCTGAAGAAATGGAAATAAACCAGAATGTTAAGAATCAACCGGCCTTACCTGAAGCCAATGAAACAACTCCTTCGTTTAAGAATATATACATGAACAATATTACCTGCAACGGTGCCGAACAAGCTATTTTTATTCAAGGCTTGCCCGAAATGTATGTAAAAAACATAGTTTTTGAAAATGTTAAAATTAATGCAGAAAAAGGAGTATTCCTTTCATGGGTCGAGAATATTGAATTTTACAACACCTCCTTCGAAACCATAGAATCGGAAGGGATTAGTAAAATTCATACTAAAAATCTGAAGTTTAGGAATACAATGGTGAATGGGAAAAAAGTTAATTAATACATTGCGATAATATCAGATATGAAAAATATTTTTACTTTAATTTTTATAATCTCTTTAACAGTTTTATTTCAAAGTACGAGTGCAAATGAGAATCCTGCAAATGCCGATATCATTGTAGCTCAAGACGGCACGGGAGATTTTACAACTATCCAGGACGCAATTAATGCTACACCCTCAAACAGCGATCGTCGAATTGTAATATATATCAAGCGTGGACTTTATAATACAGAAAAATTAATTGTTAATGGCGACAAAACAAATATTACACTTGTTGGTGAAAGCCGTGAGGAAACAATAATCAGTTATCATATTTATGATTGTTCAGGCAGGAAATGTCCTGCTGCCGATGCAACAAAATGGACAGGTGATAATATTAGAACTTCTGCTACTCTTACTATATTAGCTGATGGATTCAGGGCTGAAAACCTGACTATTCAAAATACAGCTGGCCCGGTTGGACAGGCCCAGGCTGTAACCATCCGATCTGATAAATGTGTATTTATAAATGTTGACTTTTATGGTTATCAGGATACAATGTATTTCTGGAGTGATGGAAAAAGAAGTTATTTTAAAGGATGCCTTATCGTTGGCCGTACGGATTATATATATGGTTCGGGAGTTGCTTTTTTTCAAGAGTGTGAAATACGCAGTTGGGGTGGAGGTTGGATAACCGCACCTTCCACATCAAAAGATGATGATTACGGTTTTGTATTTAACGAATGTTATATTACCTATGCCTATAACAGTCCTCGTGGTGGCGACGATGGTGAATTTGTAAGGTTCGGACGTCCATGGCATGAATATCCAAAAGTTGCCTGGTTAAAATGTGAATTATCAGAAATGATACACCCACAAGGTTGGGGAGATACCTGGGATATGAGTTATGCAGCAAGCAGTGAAGACCTTCATTTATATGAATACCAGAATACAGGTCCCGGTGCAGACATTAGTGGTCGGGCAAACTGGGCTGGTATTAAGGAATTAACAAGCGAAGAAGCTGCAGAATATACAGTTCAAAAAGTAATGGCGGGAGCCGATGGATGGGATCCTACAGCCGAATCTTCTATTGTTCAGTCGTATTTATGGTCGGGAAATGGAGAAACTGCAAGTTGGTTAACAGCTGAAAACTGGAATCCGGTTGGAATACCAGCAAAGGGTGAATCAGCTGAGATTGATGGTTTATATACAACTATTGCTGATGGCGATACTTTCGCCGCCGACCTGATTCTAAAAAACAATGCTGTTTTAAATATAACTGCTAATAGTACTGCAACTTATATTTCAATTGCCAGGGCCGAAATCAGTGCAGCATCTGAAGTTTCACTTTCAGGTAAAATTGGGACAAAAGACACGGTTACATTTAATGTGGATGGAACGCTAACTTTAAATTCTGAACTTTCTGGTGTCCATAATTTGATAAAAACAGGTTCGGGCAAATTAATCCTAAATTCAGTTAACAGTAACTTTTCCGGAGAAATTCATATTAATGAAGGAATTATTGAAGCTTCTATTGAGAGTTCCTTAGGTTCGGGTTCATTGAATTTACTAACTGGAACAACTTTAATAGTTGACGATGAAAATGCTTTTCATCCAAAATCAAAATTGAATGTTGCAACCGGAGCAAATCTAATATTAAATGAAATACTCACCACAAGCGAATTTTATATCGATGATGAGATGCAATCAATTGGGGAATATAACTCAGACACAAATCCCGATTTAATCTCAGGAGACGAAAGTATTGTAGTTGGCCGCCCGGAGATATTTCATTTTCAGCGAAGTTCGAATGGAAACTGGGATAACGCAAGCAATTTTATTCCCGCCTTGATCCCTCAGGAAGGTGAAACCGTTATTTGTGAGGAGGAGATGGAAACCACAAGTACCATTTTTGAAGCCGATATAATAGTACAGGGTGCGGGTAATATGCGTCTGAGAGGAGATCCCAGTAAAAACCATACCAGTACGGGTACAATATTTATGAAAGAAGGTACAAGTTTCAGATACAATACCGGAGGTTCCGGAATGTACTTAAATGCACCTATAGTTATTGAGGGAGATGTAATCATAAAAATGGAAAGCGGAAATTCCTCGGGTAGCACTATGACTTTACCCGGTCTGATATCCGGATCTTCAATCGTAACTGTACTTAACAATGGAAAAGGAACTGAAAATAGCGGCACGCTATTACTTACGGGCGATAACAGCGGATTTTCAGGAATTTGGGATTTAACAAAAAACAGCGAGAAATATCCGTCTTCCACAGGGTATATTACTCAAATTGAAGGAGAAAGTGAAAATGCTTTTGGTGCAGGTTCAATTATTGCCGGACTTAAAAACCGGGTTATTTTTAGTCATTCAAAAGCTGCCGGCGATTCATTGGTACTTACCCTGAATGAATCAGCAAAAGTAGTTCTGAAAACGAATGTTACTGTTAAGAAATTTGTATTAAATGGTAATCCAGTTGAAGCTGGGGTTTATTCTGTAAGTACTAATCCCGAAATATATGAAGGTGCTGGAAAACTCACAGTTGGAGAATCAGGAACAGAACCAGAACCTGAAGGTAAACTACATGCATTTCCAGGAGCTGAAGGACATGGGAAATACGTAACTGGTGGGCGTGGAGGACAAGTTATTTATGTAACCAACCTCGAGGACAACAATAGTCCGGGATCACTTCGGTATGCCATAAATCAATCAGGTGCAAGAATTATCCTTTTTAAAGTATCCGGAACAATACAGCTAAAATCGAGGCTTAATATAACCAACGAAAATGTTACAATTGCAGGTCAAACTGCTCCTGGCGATGGAATTACACTTCGTGATTATCCTGTTAATGTTGATGCTGACAATGTGATTATACGTTTTATACGTTTCCGGATGGGAGATGCAACCAACCAGGAGGCAGATGCCCTTGGAGGACGTGAAATTAAAAATGTAATTATTGACCATTGTTCTATGAGCTGGTCGACCGATGAATGTGTTTCATTTTACAATAATGAAGATTTTACTTTACAATGGTGTATTATTTCAGAAAGCCTTAAAAATTCGGTACATGAAAAAGGATCACATGGTTATGGTGGAATCTGGGGTGGTAAAAATGCTTCATTTCATCATAATTTGCTGGCACACCATGACAGCAGGAATCCACGGCTGGGTGAGATCAAAGGTAGTGCATTTGCCCTGACTGACCTTGTTGACCTTCGTAACAATGTAATTTATAACTGGAAAGGAAACAGTTGCTACGGTGGTGAAGCAATGAATGTAAATATTGTAAACTGTTACTATAAACCCGGTCCGGCAACCACAAAGAAAGAACGAATTATTGCAATTGGCGAATTATTAGAACCTGGTTATGCAATTTCCAATACATGGGGTAAATTTTATATTGATGGAAATGTCTTAACGGAATCAACAAGGGCAACCAACGATAACTGGACATATGGGGTATATAATCAGTATCACGGAGATTTTACAGTAACACAACAGGAAATGCAGGATATGCGATTAGCAGAACCTTTAAACACAGGTGATGTTACTACTCATAGTGCGGAAGAAGCTTATGAAAAAATACTTGATTATGGTGGAGCCAGTTTAGCACGCGATGTTGTTGATGTAAGGATAATTCAGGATGTAGAAACAGGTACTGCAACTTATATGAACGGTGGAAACGGAAGTACCAAAGGAATTGTTGATACACAGGATGCGGTAGGTGGATGGCCCGAATTATTCTCTGAAGAAGCACCTTTAGATTCCGATGAGGATGGTATGCCAGATGACTGGGAAAATGACAATGGGCTTAATCCCGAAAGTGGCGAAGATGCCCAGTTAGTTAACGTTGATGAGCATTACCCTAATATTGAAGCATATATAAACAGCCTTGTTGATGATATTGCTGTTGCTCAAAATGAAGGTGGGGTTACCAAAGCAAATACTGAACTTAAAAACAATACCGATGAGCTGAAGGTATATTTCGGAAGTTATGGTGAGTTAACAATCAATCATAATCAGCTTATAAACCAGGTAAATGTATATTCAATTACCGGACAGTTATTGATAAACCAGGAAGTAATTAATAATGTCATCAGAATAAACGCTTCTGATTTGAATAAGGGAATTTACATCGTCCGAATCAAGGATAATTCTAACAATGTATTCTCCAAAAAAGTAATCAGGTATTAATGATAAATGAAGAAAACCGGATTTTTATTTTTTTTCATACTGATAGGTTTTATCGGATTAGCGCAAAACAACATTCAGTATTCATTGGTAGTATCAAAAGATGGTGCCGGCGATTTTACATCCATTCAGGATGCAATTGATGCAACCAAAGCATTCCCTGATAAACGAATTACCATTTATGTGAAAAATGGGATTTACAACGAAAAAGTAACGATTCCTTCCTGGAACAACCTACTTTCTTTAATTGGCGAAGATGCTAATAAAACTATCATTACCTGGGACGATTATTTTAGTAAGATTAGCCGTGGAAGAAACAGCACTTTCTTTACCTATTACTGTTTTGGTTGAAGCCGATGATTTTTATGCTGAAAACATAACAGTTGAAAATTCATCGGGTGAAGTTGGCCAAGCGGTTGCTATACATGTTGAAGGAGACCGCTGTGTTTTTAGTAACTGCCGTATTTTAGGAAACCAGGATACAATGTATTTATCAGGTGAAAAAAGCAGGCAATATTTTTCAGAATGTTATATTGAAGGAACCACAGATTTTATTTTTGGATCGGCAACCGTACTTTTTTCTGATTGCATTATCCATAGCAAGCGTAACTCATATATCACCGCTGCCAGCACCACAGAGGGTAAAGAATTCGGTTTTGTATTTTCAGAATGCATATTAACCTCAGCCAAAAATATAACAAAAGTATATTTAGGCAGGCCCTAGCGTAATTATGCCAAAACTGTTTTTATGAATTGTGAATTAGGAAACCATATTTTACCCGAAGGTTGGCACAATTGGAATAAAAAAGAAGCAGAATCAACTTCATTCTATGCTGAATACAATAATTCGGGAAATGGTTCCCAAACAAATAACCGTGTTGCCTGGTCGCATATCCTTAACCAGGAAGATGCAAAAAAATATTCCCCTGAAAATATTTTAGGTGATTGGATATCTGATTATCTGAAATAAATAATTGCTTAAAGTCTTTTCAAAAACTAAATGTAACAATCCGGAAGGAATGAAACGGATATCAGGAATCTCAAAGAAATAGAATTCTCTATTTGCTTGAATGACTGAAACTGCACTGTCAGACATATACTAAATATGATATTCAATGCAAGAAAACATTTAATATTTTGTAAGTAAACCAAAACAGCCAATGAAATTAATCACCGGCTGTTTTTCATCTAACTAAATTTTATATCTATTGTACAATCAGTTTTTTAACCATTCCCGGATTATTCATTGACCTAACAATATATAATCCAGATGATAATTCACTAATATTAATACTTTCCTGCGATGATGTTACTGTTTTTTGAACCATCACATTTCCTGAAAGATTATAAATAGCAATATCAGTTGGTTCGGTAACCCTAACAAATACTCTGTCGGTAGCTGGATTTGGAAATACTACCAGTTCAGGAACCTTAAAATCAATAACCGAAGTATTTAGTTTTTCGGCTTTTATATAATAAAGGTTTACACCGCTAGATGGTGAGTACATATAAATTGTTGTTGGTCCACCGGTATACATATATTCTCCTTTGGAAATAGAAGCTCCAAGAGCCGGGAATTCCGCAAGTAAATTATCTTTATCTCCAGTTGCAATATTTAACACTCTGTCGGAACTACTTGATGATGACATTCCCATAACAGTAATTTTGGAATCGCCATTAACTTTAAAAGTAAGTACCCTACCTAGTGGCATTCCGGCTTCATCAAAATCACCGCTTCCACCAAGTTTTAACCTATGGGTGAAATCCATTCCATCCAGTGATTTGTTATTCTCATCAATGGTAACTTTTTTACCGCTATGAGCATAGATTGTCAATCCTTCCACCTTTACGGTTTCAGTTAATTCTCCCAAGGCATTAAAAGCATCGCTACTTATATTCCATGCCTGCCAATCGGGAGCAGGTGCATCTTCAACTTTTATATAATACATGTTAACCCCACTTGATGGAGAATACATATAAATTGTGGTTGGTCCACCGGTATAAGTATATTCACCTTTCGAAATGGATGCTCCAAGAGCCGGAAACTCTGCAAGTAAGCTATCTTTATGTCCAACAGCAATATTTAGTACCCTATCGGAACTACTTGATGATGACATACCCATTACAGTAATTTTAGAATCGCCTTCAACATCAAATGCAAGTACCCTACCCAATGGCATTCCAGCTTCATCAAAGTCGCCGCTTCCACCTAATTTTAACCGATGGGTGAAATCCATTCCATCCAATGATTTATTATTCTCATCAATAGTAACCTTTTTACCACTATGGGCATAAATGGTCAGTCCGTTAACAGTAACAGTTTCAGCAATTTCTCCAAGTGCATTAAATTCAGCACTACTTATATTCCAAACTGTTCCTGTTTCCACCGGAGCTTCAACTGCCCAACGTGGATCACCGGCATCAGATTTACCTGCAAAGGCCATATCAAGGAAGTTATAATCTCCATTTGCCCTATCAACCCAAAGTTCGTCTGCCGTACCTGAATATGCAACATTTGGGAAACCTACGATAGTATCTTTACCTTCGGTATTAAATTCACTGGTAGCATAACAATTTTCAATAGTCCAGCTAGTTTCTCCTAAACCATCAAATCCATCAACACCAACACCTCCAGTGGCATCCATATCCCAACCATGGCTCCAAATTACATTCTTTAATGTTATCCCATTCAATACATTGTCTTGCCCCGATTCTCTCCAACGGAATATTTGCTTACCCGTTTTCGGAGTTTCATTTAAAGTGCAATTTTCAATAACTACAGAGTTTGAATTATTCCTGCTTTGTAAAAACTGTTGAGTTCTGCTAATTGTTGAATTTTTAATTAAGATGTCATTACAAATCCAGGTATTTTTATCTACAGTTAAAAGTGCGTAATCTCTTATGCTATCAATAACACAATCGATTATTGTATATTTATCAAGTTCGCCAGGTCCATTATCTTTCATTCGAGTAATTCCACGCAATGAGCGGATTTCACAAGATTCAAATTTGATTTCTCCAACGGTTGCAGCAACGTTTATATTAAAAACATAGTTCCCATCAAAATCTCCGGAAAAAGAAATATTCTTGAAAACAACAGAACCTACCGTAGCACCATCAGCCATAGTAAATTCTTTACTACAATCCCATTTGGGTAATTCAGATGCAGTAGGGTCGCTACTTCGGAATTCAATTGACTTGTCCAACGCGTACGCTTCAGTACCCAGACTATATGTTTTTCCAGGCCCTAAAAGGATTACAGTACCATCAGCTACATCAGGCAATGTATCTAACAAAATTAAAGGATTATCGGAACCCGATAAATCGACCACATCCTGGCCATATGAAAGTCCTGCGGAAATCAAGACACTTGCCATTATAAAAAGTCGTAAAGTAAAATTTTTCATAAGCTATTAATTTAAAGTTATTTTAGATTGATTAATATGATTTACAATTTTTACAAAAATTAAAATTACATCAAAACTATTTGAAACAATAATTTCAATTTCTCAAATTAGGGGTTATAATTCTCATAAGGTTGTAATTGTACCAAAAAGCGGGATTATTTTCCCAAAAAAAAACCGCATTATATTAATCAAAAAACAAATCGTAACTGTTTTTATTAAAACAAGATAGGACAGGTATTTAATTTGATATTCAAATTTGATATTTTTAGCCAAAATTTCATAGCTTAAAATCATTTTCTATAAAAAGGATTGTTATTGTATTTTTTACTGGAATAACAATAAAAAGCACAATAATATGCTATTTTTTAACATCAATTTGGCAAATCGTTTGAATTAATTAGATTTTTATTTATTAATTTGTATTAACTAAGATTTATGACACTGCAAATCATTTATTTAATTACTTGAATTGTTGTTTCATTTATCAAAATAACTTTTATTAATTTTTTATTTTTATTTATGAACATTTTTGTAGCAAAGTTAAGCGCAACCACAACGGGCGATGACTTACATGAACTTTTTAGCGAGTATGGCGAAGTAACTTCAGCCAAAGTTATTTTCGACAGAGAAACAGGAAACTCTAAAAAATTTGGTTTTGTAGAAATGGCCGATGATAATGATGGTCAACAAGCAATTGAACAATTAAATGAAACCGAATTTAGCAACAGTAAAATTGTTGTCAAAAAAGCACGACCTAAAAACGACGCTCCACCAAGAAGACAGAATTACGGAGGAGGTAACAGGTATTAAATCTCTGTAACAATTGTTTTAAAACGAATTTAAAAAAATGCTGCTTCAGGGCAGCTTTTTTTATTTCCATATAATATTAAACAAAATCAATTCTTGCTCCCCACTGTTTTTTTAACATTTTATCAGTCAGAACTTATTAATTAAAATACCAGAAATTTTGTCCATATCCCGGAACGGTGTCCCGCCATGGGACGCTGACCCACTAAGACAAATCTTTTAATTTTCACATTATCAGGTATTTACATTTTTGTGGCACCAGCTTTGCATTTCATTCAGCACAACACGATTGTTTGGACGCTTGAAGGTTGATAAAACAAAAAGAATTACAAACTTAAAACATAGAAATCATGAAAAAATTAGCCACAATTTTAACAGCATTAATCTTAACAACAACACTTAATACTTTCGCACAAAGCGATACTAACGAAGGTTCTCACAGTATTTCAATAAGTATCCCTGAAGTAGCCTTATTAGACCTTGAAGGCGGTTCTTCTATTAACCTTGCCCCTTCGGCACCTAGCGAAGCAGGTAACCCTTTCGACTTTTCAACTGCAGTTGACAACAGCATATGGGTAAATTACTCATCAGTTGTTGCCTCTGGAAGGACACGTACAGTTACTGCAGCCATTACAACCGGATCGGTACCTACTGGTATGAGTTTAAAAGTTACTGCCGGAAGTTATGCAGGAAGTGGAAATGGTACATTAGGTGGTGCAACATCACAAGTAACCCTTTCAAATTCTGCTCAAGATATTATTACCGGGATAGGAAGCTGCTACACCGGAAACGGCGCAAGCAACGGACACAACCTGGCTTACGCTTTAGAACTCGATTCTAACAATGATTACGACGAACTGGTACAGGATAATACTTCTATAACTGTAACATATACTTTAACCGACGATAACTAGGGTAGTACAACTATAAATTTGAAAAAGGGCTTGTTTCGGCAGGCCCTTTTTTTATTAATCAGATACTTTTCCTCTTTTTGTTTGAATTAAAACCACGCCATTTGCTCCTTGTGAACCATAAATAGCAGCCGAAGCATCCTTTAGCATTTCAATTTTTGCTACATTATAAGGTGAAATACCGGCTATGGAGCTTCCTTTTACAATTCCATCTACAACAATTAATGCAGCATTACTTGCAGAAAATGATTCATTACCTCGAATAATTACTTGATTGTTTGAAACCCTTACACCTGGGAATCGGCCACTAATTGCATTAGCTATAGTTGAATACCGGGAATAATCGAATTCTGCATCGCCCATTGAACTCACGGCAAATAATTTGTCTTTATCAATCACATAGCCCAAGTCAACAACAAGGTCGCGATTCTTCTCTCCCGGTTTAAGCTTCATGTTAACAAATACGTATTTAATTTTATCATTAATTTTTACTGCTTGTTTATAAAATCCTTCCACACTTATTTTTATCTTATCCTTTTTAGTATCACATTGTATCGTAAATATACCGAGTGAGTCAGAATAATAAATCTGATTTGTACTAACAACTTCAATGGCTACATTAGCAACTGGTATACTATCAAAAGTTGTAATCTGACCCTCAATTTTTCTCTCCTGGCCATTAATCATTAAAGGAATTACTAAAATAAATATCAAAAGAGTTGAAATAATAGATTTTTTCATGGCGAGTCTTTTTTGAATTAATTAAATAAAAGACATTTCACTTTATATATACCCTATGCATGTCATTTTTTTTATGGAATTATATCAATGTAATATGATCTAAAGTTAAACAATCAGTTAATCTAAACCAAAAAACATTTATGCTTCTTAAAGGAAAAAACGTCAACAATACATTAGTGTTTAGAATAAATAAAATATACTGGTAGGATTCTGTTTAATATATTTTCAATTATCATTCAAAAAAGTTCAAATTTTTTTCCAATTCAATGCTCCTTATAACATCCTGACAATGTTGATAATTGAAAGAACTAACAATTATTCTTACATTCCTGTAATAAAAAAACATGTTATAAAACAAGTAGGCAATGGTAGGTATTCAATCTTAAGGTTATTAGCTTGAAGAATAATTTTCATTAAACTATAAAACGTATTGAATATGAACTTTTAATTATTTGTTTATTTAACTTAACTTTTTAACAAAAACTCAAATTTATGGAAAAAAACGTGACATGTAAGTTTCTTCCTCCCCGGAAGAAACCAGCTACAGTTCGCCGGTTTGTGAGTTTACTTCTAATTCTCATTCTGGCAACAGTATTTAGTGCTCAGGCTCAACAACAAAAAACACTTACAGGAAATGTAACCGATAATTCGGGTGAAGCTCTTGTTGGCGTATCTGTTGTTGTTGCAGGTACTGTAATCGGAATACCAACCGATATAAATGGAGAATTTAGCATTGATGTCCCAACTAATGCAACATCACTTATTTTCTCATTTATAGGTATGGTTACTCAGGTTGTTGAAATCGGTGATCAATCAATTTTCAGCATAATCCTAGAGGCTGAGTCGGTTGGTCTTGAAGAAGTTATTGCCATTGGTTATGGTGTCGAGAAAAAAGCCACCATCACTGGTTCAGTAACTGCTGTTCAAGGTGATGACCTTAAAAAATCACCTGCTATTAATGTAACCAACAACCTTGTTGGCCGGTTACCGGGTTTAATTGCGGTTAACCGTTCGGGCGAACCTGGTTATGATGGTTCTACTCTTTTAATTCGTGGTTCAAATACCTTAAACAACAGTAGCCCGCTGGTTGTTATTGACGGAGTAACTGGTCGAAATATGGACCGCCTTGACCCCGCCGATATTGAAAGTATTTCGGTACTTAAAGATGCCTCGGCTGCAATTTATGGTGCACAAGCTGCAAATGGTGTTATCCTTATTACAACAAAACGTGGTAAACTAGGTAAACCAACCATTACAGTAAATTTAAACCAGGGATTTAACCAACCAACCCGGATTCCTGAAATGGCTGATGCAGCAACCTATGCACAAACCATTAACGAGATTAATTTATACCGTGACCGTGACCTACCCTATTCAGCTGATGATATTCAGAAATACAAGGATGGTTCTGCACCTTGGACACACCCAAATACCGATTGGTTTGATGAAACATTTAAAACCTGGTCGCCGCAACAATATGGTAATGTGTCGATTACTGGAGGTACACAGGCTATGAGATACTATGTTTCTATGGGTGCAAATTTCCAGGATGGTATATACGAAAACAGTGCTACCTATTATAACCAATATGATTTCCGTAGTAACTTGGATGGTCAGGTAAGCGAAAACATCCATTTTGCTATTGATTTATCAGGACGCCAGGAAAACAGGCATTATCCAACCCGTGGTGCCGGAGATATTTTCAGGATGTTACAAAGGGGAAAACCAAACCTTCCGGCATATTGGCCCGATGGTACCCCGGGACCTGATATTGAATACGGTGATAACCCAGTTGTTGTAACTACAGATGAAACCGGTTATGACAATGATGACAGGTATATATTCGAAAGTAACTTAAAATTGAATATTACTATCCCGTGGGTTGAAGGTTTATCAGTTACTGCAAATGCTGCATTTGATAAAGAATTCAGAACCCGGAAATTATTCCAAAAAGGCTGGTACCTTTATTCGTGGGATTTTGAAACTTATGGCGCCGACGGATTACCCTCCCTTATAAAAGGATTAAGGGGATTTGGCGATCCACGCCTGAGGCAGGAATCAAGGCAAATTCAGAATATTACAGTAAATGGATTACTTAATTATGAACGTACTTTCGCCGACATTCATGCTGTAAAAGTACTTTTAGGGGTTGAACGTTTCCAAGGTGATAATGCCAATTTTTGGGCATACCGTAGATATTTCCCAACCGATATTGTCGACCAGTTATTTGCCGGTAGCGACCTCGAAAAAGATAATTCAGGTTCGGCCAGTGATTATGCCCGGTTAAACTATTTTGGACGTTTAAATTATCGTTTAAATGATAAATACCTTGCTGAATTTGTATTCCGTTACGATGGTTCATATATCTTCCCAAAAGAAAGCAGATTTGGGTTCTTCCCTGGTATTTCATTAGGTTGGAGAATTTCGGAAGAAAACTTCTGGAAAGAAAACCTTGGTTTTATCGAAAACTTTAAATTACGCGCTTCCTGGGGACAAACAGGTAATGATAGAATTGACCCATATCAGTACTTATCTTCATACGCATTTGGTGGCAACACTTATATCTTTGGATCTACAGAAAGTAAAGTATTGGTTGAAAGCCGTATACCAAATACAGAAATTACCTGGGAAGTTGCAACCCAGATTAATGTTGGTTTTGATGGGCAAACACTGGATGGCAAACTGTATTTTGAAGCAGATTATTTCCATAATACCAGGACTGATATCCTATGGTGGAGAAATGCCTCCGTTCCTAATACTACAGGATTATCGCTTCCACGCGAAAACCTTGGTGAAGTTGTAAACCGGGGATTTGAATACCTTGTTACATACCGCGACAGGGTTGGCGATTTGTCATATAGCGTTTCATTAAATGGTGGTTACCAGAAAAACGAAATTAAATTCTGGGATGAAACACCAGGTATTCCTGAATATCAACAATCAACCGGGCATCCAATGAATACAAATTTGTATTATCAGGCAATTGGTATTTTTAACGACCAGGCTGAAGTTGATGCATATCCGCACTGGCCAGGAGCCCGCGCTGGCGATATTATTTTTGAAGATGTAAATGATGACGGCGCTATTGATGGGCTTGACAGGGTCAGGGAATATAAAAACAATATTCCTCGTTTTCAGGGAGGTTTAAATATTCAACTTGGGTACAAACAGTTTGATTTAACAGTATTATTCCAGGGTTCTGCCGGGGCTGTTCAGTATTACAGTACTGAATCAGGAGAAATCGGAAACTTCCTTGTATATGATGCGGATGGCCGCTGGACACCGGATAATACCAATGCCGATAAACCACGTGCCAAAAACCGAAGTGAAGAGTATTGGGCAAATAACGACAATACGTATTTCCTAAGGTCGACTGACTATATCAGGTTAAAAAACCTTGAATTTGGGTACAACTTCTCAAGTTCGTTATGTAACCGCCTTGGAGTTAAAGGACTCAGAATTTACTTTAGTGGTATAAACCTTGCCACTATTGATAAGTTTAAAGTATATGATCCTGAAACCAGCAACAATGCTGGTACTAACTATCCACAGAACAGGACAATTAATGGTGGAGTAACATTAACCTTTTAATACGTAGAAAAATGAAAAAGATGAAAAATATTTTCGGGTTATTGTTAGCGATTTTAATGATAACTTCTTGTTCGGAAGATTTTCTGGATAAAAAACCTTTGGATGAGTTTTCTGATGTTGATGTTTGGAACGATCCAAATTTGATTGAAACATTTGTAAATAACTATTACAGGGCCATAGGCTATTCTTTTGATATCGACCTGTTAGCCTGTTATGTTGATGAAGCACACTTTACTCCGGATTGGGGTGTACGTGATTTTAATAAAAGTATACTTACAGCAGATCAGATTCCTGGATGGTCAACCAACTGGTTTGGAAGTGGTTCTATAAACAAACTATGGAATCCGATGTATAAAGCAATCAGGGCAACCAATATTTTCCTTTCAAAAATAGATGAGTCAGGCGTAGAGGACCAGGATAAAAAAGACCAGTTTACCGGTGAAACCTATTTCTGGAGGGCAATGTATTATCATTACCTTACGTCACTTTATGGCGGTGTGCCAATAATTACTGAACCATATGGTTTAAGTGATGAATTTGAAATTGCACGTAATTCATACGCTGATTGTATTGAATTTATTGTAAGCGACCTTGACAAAGCAGCCAACCTGCTTGGTAATGATGCCCGTTTAACAAAAGGTGCTGCTCTAGCTCTTAAAGCCAGAGTATTGTTATATGCAGCAAGCGACCTGCATAACACCTATTCTTATTCCGGATATTCAAATCCTGAATTAATAGGATATACAAGCGGAGGCCAGGACTCGCGTTGGCAGGCTGCCAAAAGTGCTGCCAAAGCTGTTATAGATTTGGGTACATACAGTTTATTTTCACCAAATCCGGCATCACAGGAAGAAGCAACTCAGAATTACATTTCTTACTTTACTTCCTCCGGAGATGATGAAGATATCTTTGTAAGGCACTTCATTCCTAATATTGATGAAGGTTGGGATAATTACCATCCTGGGCTACACTCTGGCCCTAACGGTTATCATAACTGGGGTAATAATTGCCCCCTTGGAAATTTGGTAGATGATTATCAAATGGCTGATGGAACAGACTTCAGTTGGGATAATCCTGCCCACGCAGCCGATCCTTATGGAATATTTGATGGAATGAAACGTGACCCACGATTCTACGCTGATGTTTTATACGATGGAGCACAGTGGAGGGGCAGGCCTACCGATGTTGCATCAATTGATCCGGTTGGTATTATTCAAACTGGCCGCTGGGAAACCTCAGCATCGGGTGATGTCAGGTATGGTTTGGATACACGTAACGGCCCGATTGAAGACTGGAACGGTGGATATTCAGGATATTATGTCCGCAAAATGATTGTAAAAGAGATTGATGCCCAGTTTACAAAACAGGAGGTTCCATGGCGTTATATGCGCCTTGGCGAAGTTTACCTGAACTATGTTGAAGCATGTATTGAAACAGGCGATGAAGGCGAAGCTCTAAAATACCTCAACATGATAAGGAAACGTGCAGCTATGCCGGAAATAAGTGCCTCCGGCGATGCATTAATGGAAGCATACCGCAACGAGCGCCGTATTGAATTGTCCTACGAAGAACATCGGTACTTTGATATAAAACGTTGGGTTATGGGTGAAGTTGGATATGCCGATGCAACCAAAGTTGACATAGTATATAAATGGGAAAACGGAGCTACTGCTACACAACCCGTTTATACTCCTTCGGTATTTGAAGACAGAGTTTGGGACAACAAAGCATATTTCTTTCCGATTTTCAGGAGTGAAATGAATAAAAACAGTTTATTAATAAATAATCCTGGTTACTAGTAGTTTAGATTAGTGTACTTAACAAATAGAAATCAAGCGGTTCCGGAAATCCGGGATCGCTTTTTCTTTGATTATTTTTTTGTGATTTGAATTACTTTGTATTCACCACCTTATTAATTCGGTAAGGAGTTTTATGTTGCGATTCATAATATGTGCGCATTTGTAATTCAGCAATAACACCAATTGTTATAAACTGAATACCTCCCATAACCAATAATATTCCAAGAAGCAACAATGGTTTTCCCCAGATATCATGTCCTCCTAATTTAAGGATGAACATATAAATATTAATTAGCACCCCAATTCCTAATGTAACAATTCCAATACCACCAAAAAGATGCATAGGCCGTTGCAGATATTTTTTAAAAAACATCATCAAAATCAAATCACTCATTACACGAGTAGTGCGGCTCAAATTATATTTCGATTTTCCAAATTCACGTGGGCGGTGATTTACATCAACCTGGGTAATTTTTGTTGCTCCTTCCAAGGTTACCAAAACCGGTATGTACCGATGAAGTTCTCCGTAAATATGAATGCTTTTTATAATTTCTTTTGTAAAAATCTTAAGCGTACACCCTAAATCTTTCATATGGGTCCCGGTAGATTTTCTAATCATATAATTGGCCATTTTAGAAGGAATCTTACGCAGGAACATTCCATCCTTCCGGTTTGCTCTTATACCGGCAACCATATCCCATTCCTCCTCTTCCATCATTTTTAACATCATGGGAATATCGGCAGGGTCGTTTTGCAAATCACCATCAAGTAAAACAACAAACTCACCTTCCGCAGTGTCGATACCTGCCTGAAGTGCAGAACTTTGCCCGTAATTTCTTTTTAACTCAACCATAAGAAACCGGCTGTCGTTAATTTCCATAATTCTTTTGCGGGTACCATCTGTTGATCCATCATCTACAAAAATTGCTTCAAAATCATATTCCTCTAAAGTCTCCTTTATCTGCTTACTTAAGGGTATAATATTAGATTCTTCGTTATAAACGCAAATTACAAGTGAAAGCTTTTTCATTGATTCTTTTTTACTTTTTCAGCCCGGGCATATGCCCATTTTTTTGTTATTTAGCAGAACGAAAATAATTAAGTATTCGTATTATTCTGCCATTGTTTTTAAATCGGCACAAAGGTAAACCAAATGATTGATAAACTTATTCAAAAAAAATATTTTCCCTTGATCTTATTCTTTTTTGCATTTGGATTATTCGTAGTTAACAATTCGAATGTCAGCATTTATATTCTCGATGAAGCCAAAAACTCGGAATGTGCCCGTGAAATGCTGGAACAAAATGAATTACTTAAGCCAACCTTTAATTATAACCTCAGAAAAGACAAACCCCCACTCCACTATTTTTTTATGATGGTTTCATATTCAATTTTTGGAGTAAACGAATGGGCCGCAAGATTTTTCTCAGCAATATTCGGAGCATTAACCATTCTGATTACATTTCTTTATTCTGCAAAATTCCTGAATAGAAAAACTGCCTTTTTTACTTCATTGGTTTTGCTTTCATCCCTCCATCTGAACATACAATTTCATTTAGCGGTTCCCGATCCTTATCTGATATTTTTCTTTTGCTGGAGCCTTTTTCTTTTTTATTCGGCTTTGGAAACCGGCAAGTTATCAAATAAAATACTAATGTATGTTGCTATTGGCTTTGCTACACTAACCAAAGGCCCAGTGGCAATTGCCCTTCCCGGATTAATATTTTTATTATTCCTGATTTTTACAAAACAATTTAAATGGCAAATTATTAAGCAACTAAAACCTTTTGCTGGCATAGCCATTGTTTTAGTGATTGCACTCCCCTGGTTTATTCTTAATGGAATTGAAACCAACTGGGAATGGACACGAGATTTTTTCTTTAAACACAATCTTTCGCGGTTTGGCGGCGAAATGGAGGGGCATGGCGGGATTTTTCTAATACCACTTCTTTATGTATTAATCGGAATGTTACCTTTTTCAGTTTTTATAATTCCGGCAATTAAATTAGCCTGGCTTAATAAAAAAAATACATTCCTGTTTTTTAACATGATTACTGCTTTAACAATCATCATCTTTTTTTCTCTATCGCAAACAAAACTTCCAAATTACACAGTTCCTTCTTACCCTTTTCTGGCAGTAATATTTGCTTTTTATCTGAATTCACTTCCTGAAATAAAAACAAATTTAAAACCCTATTTAATTGCTATTTTAATTATATCATCTGCCCTACCCGTTGGAGGATACTTTGCGCTTAAAGCCGATGCTTCGCTTTCATCGGCAAGCAACACAGCACTATTCTTATTAATTTTGCCATTGGGAGTAATAATATCTTATATTTTGCTGATAAAAAAGAAACCCGTGAAATCAATATTCGCAATTGTTATAACTTTTATATTAGCATCCGTTTTATTCTTTACAATAATATTTCCGAAAATTGAAAATAATAATCCGGTAAAAAACAGCCTTCAATACCTCGAAAATAAAGAGATTGCTTATTATAAAAGATTTAATTCTTCCTATTTATTCTATTTGAAGAAAAAATTACCCGGACTTGAGGAAAATGAAATCACTCCTTTTTTTGAAAAAAATCCTGATGGCGTACTTATATCAGCTAAAAAACAAATTGACCAAATCAACCTGCCGGCAGATTATGAAATTATTTTTTCGGGTAAAGATTTATTTGAATACTCAACTACTGTTCTGATTTCAAAAAAACATTAATCTCCGGTTTTCCGAAATATTATCCTTTGCACATTCAAACGCGCAAATTTCTTTTGTTTTAATTTTAGTTTATTATCCAGCCAAATAGTTAACAAAGTTGAAATTATTCCAATCAAAGCTCCAAAATACGTATCGATAAAAAAATGTTGCAGTAAATAAATCCTTGAGATTCCAACCATCAATGCAATCAGGAACAACACTAAACTCACAAGTTTCCGGTTAATTAAAATTGCCATCAGGCTGCATATAGCATAAATAGTCATGGTATGGCCCGAAGGGAATGTGTTGTAATAAGAAAGAGGCGCATCATACAGGAAACGCGAAAAATCATCGTAATAAAAATAGTGAAAAGGCCTTGAAGCCATATTAAAAAACAACCTTTTAAACAGGGCTGTAAATAAGCCCACCCAGGCAAGGTTTATAAAAACCAATATTGGCCAGCGGAATTTATAAAAAATTAATAATGCTCCTACTATAGCAACAAAACTACCCAACCCGATTTTTGTCACCTGTAGAAATATTTGGTCGAGTTGAGAATTTGAAATAGAGTTGAATGCGAGCAGGATTTCACCTTTTTCCAGAATAACAATTAATACACCTCCAACAAATAAGAATAGAATAAAAGGCAAGCTAAAATACAGAATTCCTCTTTTAAGGAAATTTTCTTTTAAATTTTTAAAAGCACTATTTAATTTAATTAATGCCATCGAAATACCAGATCATTGAAAATTTTACTGTTTCATATTCCCAGTCGTGAATACCATGAAGATATTGAATTCTAACAGTTTTATTACCGATATCCTTTTTAATTCCTGAATTAAAAACCACAGGCCTGTCGCCATTATCTTTATAACCGTGATAACCGGTTACTGAAGAGGTTAATGACCAGGTATTCCCCTGGTATTCAAATCCGGCACCGTATAATAATGCGTCGTTTTGCAGGTTTAGTTCATCGTTGGTTTGCCAACTGTAAAAACCTACCATTGCCAAAGGCCTGAAAACTGTATTTTCAGAAAGCGAAATATCTTTTGAAAAATTAAGGTCTAAATAATATCCGGGGCTGTCGGTAACCCTGGCCGCATTATACGCCCCACCCGATGCTGTTTTTGCACCCAACCTTGCAATTGTATTAGGGAATTTCCTGTTTTTGGTTATTTGAATCAAAGTACTGAAATAAAAATCTCCCTGGATAATTCCTTCACCATCTTTATCGCGGGCAAAACGCTCATCGCGAATGGTTTCTGACATTTGATATTTTTCAACTATAGTACCATACAATTCCAAAGCAATTCTACTATTCGCAAATGGAATCAAACATCTGCCCGAAAGGTTTTGAGTAGGATCACCGGTTTTAAAATGGAAATCGGCACCAAATTCAATTTCACTTTTTTCAGGGATAATACCGTTTTTTAATTCAGGAACAGGCAAAGCATTGGGGCCCAAATATTTTGGGCTGATTATTAACCACATCCTCCATCCTGGCATCCCCGATTCCCAACCATGGGTTTCATTCCACCAGCCCCAATCTTTTTCCTGAGAGAAAACAGCTTGCGAAATAATTAACAATGAAAATATCAGAAAAAATCGTTTAATCATATCAATTGAAAACTCAGATCAACTCAAAAGTACATGTTTTTTTTAGATGAAATTTCAAAAAATGAATTGGATAATGATTTTGGTGTCTATTCGAATAAATAAAAAATATTACACAAAGAACCTCAAAGCAAACACGGAGGTGCACAAAGAATTAAATTTCAATAAAACTTAAAGATTACAAATTCAGTTTCTCGCGGATATTTTTTGGAATAGCATCTTTATGAACCATAATACAAGTGGTTTTATAATTTACGTATTCTTTAGTTGTATAAAAGAAACCATCGAATTTATTGTAATTACCCCACGAATTTTTGATTTTGTAGAATTCATTTCCATTCTGATCGTTTGCCAATCCAACAATATGCATTCCATGATCGTCGGTTGTTTGGTAATTATCAAAAGCAAATTGCCTCATCTCCTGAGAAATGGGAGTCTCAGAAAATCCTTCAGGGGTTTGAACTGTTCCATCCTGGTTACTTTGAAAATTCCCTTGAATAGCCTCATCATTTACTACTGCCATCCCCAATTTTCTTGTCGAAAAACCTTTTTCACTGATATCGGAAGCCCATGCAACCGTATAACCATTCTCAAGCGAATTGTCGATAATTTCCTGCATTTCATTTACCGGAACATTATAAACCTCATCCCATGACCAGTTATCGGGAACCTCAAGAATAAAATTGGAATAAAATGGATGATGTGTATAAGAAGAAATTTCCACATAATCATCCATATCAAGGCCAATATATTCGCTGGCAAATGCCTGTGGTGTATATTCCGCACCATTGTATTCAAATGTTAATGGAGTTTCACCTAAATAACTATCAAGTGTCGATTCTATTCCTTCGTGCCAGTCAGTTGATAAACATGTATTTTTATTTGCTACAACTCCCTCAATATATTTTTTTAAAACCTTATCCATTTCTCCATGCACATGCCATGCGTTGCCATTATTAAGCCCATCGTAAACCGACTCAGGAACTATACCATATTTTCTGATCATATTGGTAACATCGTGAAATGCCCCTCCAGCCGAGAAATTCGAATTTCCTTGTAAACGTACATGTTTTTGGGCTTTTTCTGAATAGGTATGCCAAACAACAAACATTTCAGAAAGATCAACTTCAGGTTTTCCCAAACGTAATAATTCTGATTCAAAAAGTGAAAGCGTTGCAAATGCCCAGCAAGTACTGGTACGTGCCTGGTCTTTTACCGATGTATTTGGCAATACATTTACATCTTCAATAATATTTTCTGTTCCTACAGCTCCTTCGGTATCCCCTTTTTTTGCACTTACGCTAATACATACAAAAAATACCATCAGGGCTGAAAATACCCAACGCAAATTTTTCATAGACTAAAACTCCTAATGGAATATGCCTCAAATATATAAAAATTAAGGTTTTGTTAAAAGTTTAGTAAATAAAAATCCAGCCATCCTACTAAAAGGAATTAACCCACAAGATAAAAACAAGGATTTATTCAGCACAAAGCAGTCAAAACCGATAGATACATCATTTTCTTTGTAAGAATTAAAATCAGGATTAAAATAGCTCCAATTCTTATGTTTATTTATTTGAGATTATGTTTATATTTATGGTACTAAAAAACTAAAAATTCAACTATGGGTTTTGATATAGAGAAACTTGTGAAAAATGTTTCAAAGATTAAACTTAAAGGCGGGGTTTTTGAAAAAGCAAGTAGAGTAATCATCGTAGTTTCTATCTGTATTTTTGGGATTGCTGTATTTTTGGGAAATATTTAGGTTAGTTGCGGAGCCATAAGTTTGATATTTATTTTTGCATTTGTCATCCTTTGGAGATTGATAAATTTTGCTAATAAAAATCCTCAAGCAGCCCTTTTAGAAGGTGCAGAATTTTTAGTTCACGAACAAATAGAACTTGCAGCAAAAGGAATACCGGTTATCCCAGTATCAACTATAACCACAACACAAGAATTCCCTTTCAAAATAGATAAAAATTTTGAGAAAGCGGCCAATAAACCAGAAGAAGAAGGAAAGGATGGGAAAAATGCCTGAAGCTAAATTTTATCATATTCATATTATTCCAAACGAAGGAGTAACCAAAAAAGATATTCAAAAAAAAATAGAGCTTTCTTTAGATTGGTTTAAATATGGAAAGTCTGTTTGGATTATTTATTCTAATTCTGATGTTAAAAAGTTGTGGGTAAGGTATAAACCTTTAATTACACCTGGCGGAAATCTTTTTATTTGTGAATTAAATGTAAATAATAGAAACGGCTGGATGAATAAGGCATTTTGGAATTGGCTACAAAAACCAAGAAAACCATATTTAGGTGAATAAAACAGAAACAAAAGACGAATCTTTTAAACCACTTGTAGTATTAGGAATAATAATCTTAGTTATGTGGTTACTATCATTTGGAGCAGTTTATTTTACTTTAGATAGTTGGACTGACAGGGGTACTTTTGGTGATTTATTTGGTGGTATTAATTCACTTTTTTCTGGATTAGCATTAGCTGGAATTATTTATACAATATTCTTACAGAGAAAAGAACTTAAATTACAAAGATTAGAGTTAATTGAAACTAGAAAAGAATTAACACGCTCAGCAAAAGCACAAGAAAAATCAGAGATTGCATTAAAAGAACAGGCTGATAGTTTAAAGAAATCTTCACAGTTAACTGCATTAAGTAATCTGATTAATTATTATACAGAACAACAACAGGTTTTCAGAAGCTCTCCACATTTTTACAAAGATTTTTCAGAAAAAAGAATAAATGCATTGCCAAAATTGATTTTATCTTGAATGACCTAGAAAATTAAATTACCTTCTATTATGAATAACATATACATCCAAACACTAAAATTAGGATTTGAAAATCCTGATGGTATTTCTTTAAATGAAGCAGTAAGCAAGTTAAATATCGACCTTTCAAATAGCAACTTCAAGGTTAATTATACAATATGGTTTTATTCTAATTTCTATCATCCAGTTGTAGAAGGTTACGTTATTGGTAGTCGGGTAATTAAAGGAGCTAATAATAGAATATCTAAAACTACTATTGAAACTGTTTCTAATAGCAATAGCGATAAATCATTTATAAAAGGTGATGCTGTAAACAAGTATATTGATTATCTAGAACTTGAAAGAACCAGAAAAAATTCAAGAACTGCCGCAATATATTCTACAATTTCAATTGTAATTGCTACAATAGCTATTATTATTTCTGTTGCACTTAGCCCTAAACAACCTTATGAAGTAAAAATAGTAGATGATTCAATTAAAGAAGAAATATCACCATTAGTTGTGCAACCGGAACAATTAATAATTTCGAATAATGATAGTACTAATAACTAAAAAAATATTAAACACTT
>JABMQB010000219.1 GCA_013203525.1 Mariniphaga sp. | reverse complement strand
TTAATTGTTGATCTTCAATAGTATTATCATGATTGAGTAATTTAGCAAAATGGAAATAAATACTATGTTTATTTGTTTTAAAATAATTCTTCGTAATTAAGCTTTGCATGCAACTTTTTTATTTGTTAATTTAATTTTAAATTTTTGAAATAGTGAAATAACCTGGATGTTATGAAAAAACAGTTAATTGCAGTACTTCTTATAATTATTGTTTCATGCAATTATCAAAGCAACAAACAATCAACAATAAAACTTTGGTATGATAAACCGGCTGAAAATTGGGTTGAAGCATTACCTGTTGGCAATGGAAGGTTGGGAGCAATGGTTTACGGTAGTATTGAAAAAGAGATAATTCAGTTTAATGAGGAAACATTGTGGACCGGCCAGCCACACGATTATTCACATGAAGGGGCAAGTCAGTATCTGGATACGATTCGGCAGTTGTTGTGGGAAGGAAAACAAAAAGAAGCTCATGATTTAGGCAATCTCAAATTTATGTCGCAACCATTTGGGCAGTTTTGTTACCAACCATTTGGCGATGTAATTCTCACATTCCCAGGACATGAAAAGGCAATTAATTATATCCGGGAATTGGATATAGAAACTGCAATTTCAAAAGTATCATATGAAATTGATGGTGTTATATATGAGCGTGAATTATTTGCCTCAAATCCCGATCAGGCTATTTTTATTAAAATTACAACAAGTGAAAAAGGGAAATTGAATTTTGAATCTTCTTTAAGTACTCTTCATACAAATTCAGAAATATTAGCTGAAGACAATGTCGTTGTTTTAAAGGGCACCTCCAATAACTATCCTAAGGAACTTGATTTTATTGGCAATCCGTATCCTGAAAGTAAAATAAAGTTTGAAGCCCGGTTACAATTAATTGAAAATGATGGTGAACTTGCAACAACCGAGTCATCATTGTTAATTAAAAATGCAACCCAGGTTACATTCGTTCTTGTTGGAGCAACAAATTTTATTGATTTCCAGGATATCAGTGCTGATCCCTCAAAACGGTGTATCGATTACCTTTCAGGAATTGAAGGAAAATCTTTTGGTTCAGTAAAAAAAGCACATATGAATGATTATCAATCGTTGTATAATCGGTTAATCCTTGATTTTGGAGAGTCTGAAATTTCAAATCGCCCAACCGATGAAAGGCTAAATACATTTTATAAAGATGAAGATCCTAACCTGGTTGCATTACTATATCAATATGGGCGTTATCTGCTGATTTCCTCCTCACGCCCTGGAACACAGCCGGCAAATCTTCAGGGAATCTGGAATGATCAATTATCACCCCCGTGGGATAGTAAATACACTATTAATATTAATGCTGAAATGAATTACTGGCCAGCCGAAATTACCAATTTGTCGGAGTGCGCTGAACCGGTAATAAAGATGGTTGAGGAATTGGCAGTTACAGGAAAAAAGATAGCTAAGGAACATTATAATATGGATGGTTGGGTGGCACATCATAATACCGATATCTGGCGGGGGGCGGCACCAATAAATAATGCAAATCATGGATTATGGGTAACTGGAGGTGCATGGCTAGCACAGCATTTATGGTGGCATTTCCAGTTCACCGGCGATAAAACATATTTAAAAGACAGGGCTTATCCGGTATTAAAAGAAGCTTCTAAGTTTTTTAGCGAATATTTGGTTGCTGACCCAAAAAATCCCGATTGGCTTATAAGTGGTCCAAGTAATAGCCCCGAAAATGGAGGATTGGTTATGGGTCCAACCATGGATCATCAAATTATTCGGAATTTGTTTTCAAATACGATTGAGGCTGCTGAAGTTTTAGAAATTGATGAGGATTTTATTTCTGGAATTAAAGATAAAAAATCAAAAATAGCACTTAATCAAATTGGGCAACACGGACAGTTACAGGAATGGTTGGAAGATTTGGATGATCCGAAAAACGAACACCGTCATGTTTCGCATTTATGGGGATTACATCCGGGAAATGAGATTCATCCAACCACAACTCCGGAGTTAGCCGAAGCTTGTAAAGTAACCCTTTCACATAGGGGCGATGATGGTACTGGATGGTCGAGGGCATGGAAAATAAATTTCTGGGCCCGGTTGCTTGATGGAGATCATTCATTTCTGTTATTAAAAAATTTAATGGTTCCGGCAGGTAATAATCCAATCGATTATAACAATAAAGGCGGTTTATATCCAAACTTATTTGATGCGCATCCACCATTTCAGATTGATGGGAATTTTGGGGCTACTTCAGGAATTTCAGAAATGCTTTTACAATCGCATTTAAAAGACTATGATGGAAATTATATCCTTGATATTTTACCTGCATTGCCATCAAATTTTGCAAATGGAAAAATTGAAGGTATTTGCGCCCGTGGTGGTTTTGAACTTGATATTGAATGGAAGGAGGGAATCCTGCAATCGCTGGTTATACTATCAAAAAACGGTAATTCCGGTACGATTAGGTATAAAGGGAAAGAAATTGAATTGGCAACAACAGCAGGAAAGAATCATAGATATAATGGAAAACTGGAGTAAGAAAGAATTCTAATGAATAAAGTAAAACCTGATTAGACTAAAATTTATGAAAGCAGCTGTTTTAGAATCGTATAATAATTTTGTTTGGAAAGATGTATCTGATCCGGTTGTTCAACCAGGCGAAGTATTGGTTAGAATAAAGTTTGCCAGTATTTGTGGTACTGATATGCACATTTTTCCGGGTGATTTTCATCCTCGTACACCCATACCTTTTATTCCAGGGCATGAAATGGGAGGTGTTATTGAGGATATAAGTGCGGGAGTTGAAAGATTCAATATTGGTGATAAGGTTGCTATCGATCCTATTATATGGTGTAACGAATGCCCTGCTTGTAAACGTGGTCACTATCCGGCTTGTTCAGGCCTTAAATTATTGGGAGTTGACATGGATGGTGGATTTGCTGAGTTAATTTCTGTAAAACCATTTATGCTTTTCAAAGCAGCCAATCATATTCCTGATGAGCATGTGGCACTGGTTGAAATTTATGGAATTGGATTTCACGCCAATAATCGGGTCGGCACAAAACAAGGTGATACGTTGGCAATTTGGGGGGCTGGTAGGGTAGGACAGGCTATTTTACAAGCAGCACGAATTAAAACGGATAGACCCATTTTTATTGTTGACCCACTTGAAAACCGTTTAAAAATCGCTTCTGAAAATTATAAAAATGTAATTACGATTAATCCCAAAAAAGAAAATCCGGTTGAAGTAATAAAAACCCATACAAATGGTAAAGGAGTTGATATTGCTTTTGAAGCCGTTGGGCATGCCGAAGAAATAAAGGGAGTTTATACTCCAATCCGAAGTTGCATTCAGAGTTTACGTGGCGGGGGTAAAGTTTGTGTTCTTGGTTTATCAGACCATCCGGCACCCATTGTTTTTAAAGAATTGATTTGGAAAGAAGCTCAGATAGTTACATCGCGTGTTAGTCATGGTGAATTTGCTGAGGTTATTGATCACTTAAATATAGGCAGTTTAAAACCAGATGCTTTAATATCAAAAATTATGTATGGCTCCCAAATCCAGGAAGCATTCGAATTAGTGCAAAAACACAAAGAAAAATATTTAAAGGTATTGCTCGATTTTCGGTAGTTTTCAATAACAAGAAGAAAAATATAGTATATTTCGATTTATTCCTAATTTAAACCAGCTACATGTCGAACGATCCATATATTCTGACTTCCGATGGAATTAAACTGGCTCCCCGTTCATTTTTTGGAAAACTAAAATATTTAGGACCAGGATTTATCCTTTCTGCTTCTGTTGTTGGTTCAGGAGAATTAATTTCAACAACAACACTTGGTGCCAGAGCAGGTTTTATTACCTTTTGGGTGATTGTTGTTAGTTGTTTTGTGAAGGTGGCTATTCAACTTGAATTTGGAAAGCAGGCAATCAGAACGGGCGAAACAGTTATGACATCACTTAACCGCTTAGGTGGCCCCCGGTTTGGAAAACAAAAAGCAAACTGGAGTTTATGGACATGGCTAATGTTGTGGTTATTTAAACCATTACAGATGGGAGGTATAATAGGTGGGATTGCTATTACATTGAATATGGCATTTCCTTCGGTAAGTATTACCTTGTTCGCTGTTATTGTCGGTTCGGTCGTAGCCAGCATGGTTTTTAAGGGATATTATTTTTTTATTGAAAAGGTCTCGGTTGTATTAATGTTAATATTTACTGCATTTACAATTGTAGCAGTGTTTATGCTTCAGTTTACTGATTTTGCTTTTACACTGCCGGATATTGCAGAGGGATTACGATTTAAACTTCCGGCAGCTACAGTTGGATTTGCAATTGCCGCATTTGGCCTTACCGGAGTTGGAGGCGATGAAATTGTAGCATACAATTATTGGTGTCTTGAAAAAGGGTATGCACGTTTTACCGGTCCATACAAAAATACCGATGAATGGAGGACCCGGGCTAAAGGTTGGATAAAAGTAATGAACCTTGATGCTATACTTTCAATGGTTGTTTATACACTGGTTACAGCAGCGTTTTATTTGCTCGGGGCGGCTGTATTATATAAAAGGGGGGATGTACCTGAAGGTTTTGCAATGATTGAGACACTTTCAAAAATGTATACCGGAACTTATGGGGCATGGGCAAAAGGTTTCTTTTTGTTTGGTTCTTTTGTAGTATTATTTTCAACTTTATTTTCGGCTTTAGCTGCTTGGACACGCATATTCTCTGATCTGTTTGGAGCTATTGGATGGATCGATTTTTTCAATTTTAAACAGAGAAAACGGACGATTGCAATTTCCGCATGGGTATTTCCGGTGTTATGGGTTATTGCCTTTGTTTGGATAAAACTTCCGGTTATAATGGTAACTATTGGGGGAATTATAACTTTCTTTTTATTATTGATTATAGTTTATGCAGGGCTACATTTTCGATATAAGCAAAAACAATATGGGCTTGAGTCATCACGATTTTATGATATTGCTTTGTGGGTGAGCTGCATTGTTATTTTTCTTGTGGGATTTTATGGAGCTTATAAATTGTTATAAAAATAAGGCCTGAACATATTTTTAATCTCAATCGAATTAATATCTTTGACATCAATTGGTGTTTGTTTCTCTTTCGGAGAAACAGCATAATAGGGAATCCGGTGTAAATCCGGAGCTGTACCCGCAGCTGTAAATCCCAACTGTTCTAAACAGTTTTGTTGTTGAAACTTTAACGCCACTGTCCGGCTTTTTGCGGGGTGGGAAGGCATCAACAACGGGATGAGTCAGAAGACCTGCCAAGAATTAAATATTTATACAAAGCTTCGGGGAAAAAGCTTGTGAAAATTAATCATGTATTTTTCACAAATTACCGAAAGCTCATTTTTAAATTTTAGGAATGAGAAGGTTTTTTTTAATTGGTTTTATTTATTTGGTTTCTGGATTTAGTATCCAGGCTCAGCAACGACACATGCTTGATACAGTTTTACTGAATGAGGTAACTCATTATGGTGAACTTAAAAAGTATCAATCAGGAGCAAAAATTGAACACATAAAAGCCGATCAGATTCAACTTGCCAGAGAAGGTGGAATTGAAAATATTTTGATGCGTTTTTCTCCAATTTATATCAAATCAAATGCAGGAGGGCTTTCCACAATTCGTTTCAGGGGCACATCACCCAAC
>JABMQB010000218.1 GCA_013203525.1 Mariniphaga sp. | reverse complement strand
GATTTTGGTTGTTTAAAGAATATTTCAACCTTTCGGTGAAGGATACTTTTAAAACCTGGTCAGTTATGGAAACCTTAATTTCGGTTTTGGGACTTGCAGGAGTTTTATTACTCAATACAATTATTTAAAATTAAACCATAATTATGGATGCTGATAAAAAACTAGAGAATTTAGAAATTGAACTTCCACCTGCCCCTTCTCCTAAGGGAGTTTATAAACCGCTGTTAATTGATGGCAAAAATATTTACATATCCGGGCATGGGCCTGTAAAAAATGATGGGACGCTTATGACTGGCAGGGTAGGTGATACCCTTGATGCTGATGCTGGTAAACTTGCAGCAAGGCAGGTTGGATTGACAATTCTGTCGACTCTTAAATCAAATCTTGGAAGCCTGAACAGGATTAAACGTGTTATTAAAGTTTTAGGAATGGTAAATTGTACTGCCGATTTTGAGCAACATCCTTATGTGATTAATGGATGCAGTGAACTGTTTGCCGAAATTTTTGGAAAGCAAAACGGAATTGGTGTTCGCAGTGCAGTTGGAATGGGTAGCCTTCCTGAAAATATTACGGTGGAAATAGAAGCATTGTTTGAGCTTGATGAATAACTAATTCTTTTCAATTATGGAAAATTTCTGGTATTTGATAAATAATCTTTCAACAATTGATTCTCCCGCCTTAGTTATTTACAAAGACAGGGTGAAAGAAAATATCAGGCGCATGATTAATATGGCTGGTGGAGTTCAGCGATTAATGCCACATGTTAAAACTCATAAAACCCTGGAGGTTGTAAAAATGCAAATTCAGGAAGGCATCAAAAGATTTAAATGTGCTACCATTGCTGAAGCAGAAATGATTGCAATGGCTGGTGCCGGAGAAGCCCTGATTGCCTATCAACCTGTTGGACCCAAAATGAAAAGGATTAGGGAACTGATTCTGAACTATCCGAAAACCTCTTTTTCGGTTATTGTAGACAATCAGGGTTCAGCAAAAATATTTTCAGAGTTAATGTTTGGACTATCTGTTAAACCCGGTGTTTACATAGACCTGAATGTTGGCATGGACCGTACTGGAATTATTCCGGGAAAAGAAGCTGAAGAACTGATTAATTTTTGCCTGTCGCTTAAAAATATAAAAACAATGGGATTTCATGCGTACGACGGGCATATTCGGGAATCGGATATTACAGAAAGAGAAGCACATTGTAAGAAGGCATTTAAAACAGTTTATCAGCTTAAATCACGATTAGAAAAAAAATATAAAATAAATTTTATTTTGATAGCCGGAGGAACACCAACCTTTCCGATACATTCTAAAAATCTGGAAACAGTTTGCAGTCCAGGAACAAGTGTTTTATGGGATTATGGTTATTTAGACGCTTTCCCTGACCTTGATTTTATACTATCAGCTCTGATTATTTCACGAGTTATTTCAAAAACTGGCACAAACCTGGTTTGTCTCGATCTGGGTTACAAAGCCGTTGCATCGGAAAGCCAGTTACCCCGTGTTCGTTTCCTGAATGTTTCCGAAGCAAATCCTGTCGCACATAGCGAAGAACATATGGTGGTTAATGTGATTGATAATTCGAAATATAAACCCGGAGATGTGTTCTATGCCATACCTAAACATATCTGCCCGACCTGTGCATTATATAGTGAGGCAGCCATAGCTGTAGGTTCTGAAATAAATGGGTTTTGGAAAGTTATTGCCCGTGACCGGATCATTACAATATAACAATTGATATGGATTTAATTTTTGACGCTCACCTCGACCTAAGTATGAATGCCCTTGAATGGAACCGCGACCTACGCCTTCCGGTAAAAACTATTCGCGAAAGGGAACACGGAATGAATGATAAACTCGACAGGGCTAAAGGGACAGTAGCTTTTCCTGAAATGCGTGATGGTAATATTGGATTGGTTGTAGCTACACAAATTGCACGGTATGTAAAGCCCGGCAGTTCTATTCTAGGTTGGAACTCACAGGAACAGGCATGGGCACAAACACAAGGGCAATTGACCTGGTACAAAACAATGGAGGAAGAGGGTGAACTGGTTCAGATACCGGATTTGAAAAGCCTGGAAAAACATCTTGCTGTGTGGCAGGAAACGGAAAATAAATCTAAAAAACCTATTGGTTATATCCTAAGCCTTGAAGGTGCCGATTCAATTATCTCAATGAAACATCTGGAACATTCATACAAATCAGGATTAAGGGCTCTGGGGCCTGCGCATTATGGTCCGGGAATTTATGCAAATGGTACCGATTCATCAGGGCACTTAAATGCTAAAGGATTGGAATTATTGAAAGAAATGGATCGGTTAAATATAATCCTGGATGTGACCCATTTAAACGATGACAGCTTTTGGGATGCCATTGACCTATTTAATGGACATATGTGGGCAAGTCATCAGAATTGTCGGGAGCTTGTACCACATAACCGCCAGTTTAGTGACGAGCAGATAAAAGTATTAATTGAAAGGGGAGCTGTTCTTGGTGCTGCCCTGGATAACTGGATGTTGGCTCCAAACTGGATTCGGGGAAAATCAACTCCTGTAAGTGAAAATATTAACCTTGAGTCTGTGGTCGCGCATATCGATCATATTTGTCAGCTGGCAGGAAATTCACTTCATTCAGGAATAGGTTCCGACCTGGATGGAGCTTTTGGTAAGGAACAAAGCCCATATGACCTGGAAACAATAGCTGACCTCCAGAAGTTTTCAGTGCTGCTCAAAAAAAGAGGATATACTTCAGAAGACATCGAAAATATCATGTACAAAAATTTTATCCGATTCCTGAAAAAAGCCTGGAGTTAAAAATAAATATACCTGTATTTTTATTGTTGATTTTTAAAATTTCAAATCTTCCAAAGAAAGAATCTGACCTCTTTTATGAAGTTCTGTTTTAAGTTTTTCATATTCCACATCCTGTACTGCAATTTTATCATCTATGGCTAAACAAGCCGCAACCGCCGCTGATTGCCCTAATATCATAAAAACCGGTTCCATGCGGATTGAACCAAAGGCGATATGGCTCGACGACACACAAACAGGCACAAACAAATTTAAGCATTCCTCTTTTTTTGGTATAAGCGAACCATACGCAATGGAGTAGGGTTCATGGGGATGTACTCCAATATCGCCTTCGTTTTGAACAAAACCATCTTCAGTTATATATCGTTGAACATTGTGTGAATCCATTGTGTACGAACCCATTCCAATCGGTTTAGGTACTTCACGTTTAGCAAGTACGTCATTTTCGGTGGTTACATATTCCCCAATCATCCTTCTGGCCTCACGAACATAAATCTGATGTGGCCAGTTTCCATTATCAGTAAATTCATCTTTTGCTAATCCCCATTGCTGCATTCTATTTCTAACTTCATCCGGAACTCGCGGATCATTTGAAACAAAATATAAAAGCCCCTTTTGATAGGATTCATGTTCCCTTATAATTTCCTGCCTTCTTTCATATGAAGCATCCGGGTAATCGTAATTCATCCCAATATTATCGGTGCTGAAAGGTCCATGATTATTGGTATCTGTTTTACGGTTCGGGATAGGGTCGTATTTATCAAACCAATCACGACGCCCGGAATCAAACACCCTTAAAAGTAATTCGTATTGTGTAGAATCGTAATTTTTCGGCTTGGGAAATGCTACCCGGTTATCGGGGTGGTTCGACATACATAACCTAAAGCAATAAGCCTGTAGTCTTTTATC
>JABMQB010000217.1 GCA_013203525.1 Mariniphaga sp. | reverse complement strand
GGCATATGATATCTTTGAGAACAAACAATTTTAATCATATGAAACGAACCATCACAAAAAACCTTTTGAGACACAGGATCATGATTATGGCAAGTTCCATGAGTTGCATTAAAAACTAACAATAATAAAAACATGAAAATCAAATCATGCATAAATTCTGAAATTGGTGTACTTGAAGGCGTAATCATTCATGAACCGGGACCTGAAGTAGAAAACATGACTCCTGATAACGCTGAGAGGGCCTTATACAGTGATATTTTAAACCTGAGTGTAGCATCTCAGGAATTCTATCAATTAAAAGGAGTGCTTGATAAAATAAGCAAAACATTTGAAGTTAAAACTTTATTACAGGAAATTCTGGAAGATGAATATATCAAAGAAAAACTGTTAAAAGAAGTTTTTATTCGTGAAGAATTTAATGAAGAAATAGAAAAATTTATTTCGGAACCAGCTGAATCACTTGCCAGGCAGCTAATTGAAGGAATTGTTCTAAAAAAAGATAATCTTACAAAATATTTAAATCAGGAACGTTTTCTGTTAAAACCTTTGCATAACCTGTTTTTTACACGTGATGCATCAATGGGGATAAATGACAAAATTATTATTGGAAGAATGGCCAATTTAGTGCGAGAAAGGGAATCCATTATTATGGAAAACATTTTTAATAACCACCCTTTGTTTGACACAAAAACAATAAATCCTTTAAAGCCTTCGGGAAATATAAATCCCGACATAAAATCAACCATTGAAGGAGGAGATTTTCAGGTAGCCAGGGAAGATGTATTTTTAGTCGGAACAGGAGTAAGGACTAGTAGCCAAGGCATCGATTTTTTAATTGAAAACCTTAAACAAAATACGAATAAAAAATACCACATTATTGTTAAAGAACTTCCTCATACACCTGAATCATTTATTCACCTCGATATGGTATTTACCATTCTTGATGTAGATACATGCATGATCTATGAACCTGTAATTTACAGGCTAAACAGATTTCGTACTATTATATTAACTATCGAAGGAGGGAAGGTGTCAGAAATTAAAGAATATGCAAATATCCCAGAAGCATTAAAAAAACTAGGATTTGATCTTAAGCCTGTTTCATGTGGTGGATCGGACGATACCTGGATTCAGGAACGTGAACAATGGCATAGCGGAGCCAACTTTTTTGCATTTGCCCCGGGCAAACTAATCGGGTATGAAAGAAACATTCATACAATTGAAGAACTCAATAAAAACGGATTTGAGGTAATTAAAGCCAACGATATTATTTCAGGAGAAGTACATCCCGATAACTATAAAAAATGTATTGTAACCATCGAAGGATCAGAATTGGCACGTGGAGGTGGTGGTGCCAGGTGTATGACCATGCCATTCAGACGGGCAGAGGTTAACTGGTAAAACGCCAAAATGAGGAAACTTAAAAATAGCGAGCTAAAGAGGTTGTCTGCCAATGAATACAAAGTTGCTGATAAAAAACCAATTGTCGTTGTTCTGGATAATATTAGAAGTTGCAATAATATTGGTTCTGTATTCCGTACAAGCGATGCTTTGCTAATCAAAAAAATATATTTATGTGGAATAACTGCTACTCCACCGAATAAAGATATTCATAAAACCGCTCTTGATGCTGAAAAATCTGTATCATGGGAATACTGTGAAAAAACAGAAGTTGCTGTTGAAAAACTAAAAAAAGAGGGGTATCAGGTTTATGCTATCGAACAAGTAGAAGGGAGTATTTCACTTCCTGATTTTAATCCCGAGAATAGTAAACTTGCAGTAATTTTTGGTAACGAAGTAAAAGGAGTTAAACAATCAGTAGTTGACTTATGCCATGGAAGTATCGAAATTCCACAATTCGGAACAAAACATTCCTTTAATATTTCGGTAAGTGCTGGTATTGTTTTATGGGATATATTTAATAAAATATCAAATGAAAACTCCTAATATAAAAATTGAGGATGCACGAAGGATTGCAGTTTATTGTCAATTGTTAAATGGAAAGAAAACTTCGTCGAAAGGAGAAAAAAACTTAATCAAAATTTTTGATCAATTAGGCTACATTCAAATAGATACGATTTCAGTAGTAAACCGTGCTCATCACCATGCATTGTGGACAAGATCACATGATTATACAGAGGAAATGCTTCATCATCTTCAGGCTACCGACCGAAAGATTTATGAATACTGGGGACATGCAATGTCTTATTTACGAATGGCGGATTTCAGGTACAGTTTACCAAGAATGGAAAAATTCAGAAATCCAAAATCGCCATGGGCAAAAACACGTATTGAAAAAACAAAAAACATAATTGGCAATGTAAAAAAAAGGATTCAGGATGAAGGACCATTAAGTTCAAAAGATTTTGAAAATACGTCAGGAAAAAAAGGAGGAACCTGGTGGGACTGGAAACCTGCAAAAATTGCCCTGGAAATAATGTACTGGCAAGGTGAATTAATGGTTTCGGAGCGGAAAAAATTTCAGAAATATCACGACTTAACCGATAGGGTTTTACCAGAAAACATTGATATTTCTTTTCCTACTGAAAAAGAATCTGCCTGGTTTATTATTCATGGGGCATTAAAATCATTTGGGATTGCTTCGGAAAAAGAAATTCGGAATTTTATGCAACCCGGATCATCGCGTGATTCCGATTTTCAATTAGTTAACGTAAAAGAAATCAAAAAATACCTGAACGAATTAATTGAAGCCGGTGAAATTATTAAAGTTAAAATTGAAGATATTGATACCGACTATTTTATGTTGGCTAAATTTGAAAAATTACCTGAAAATAAAAATTCAGCAATAAGGTTATTATCTCCTTTCGATAACCTGATTATTCAACGTGAAAGAACCAGGCAACTTTTTGGATATGACTATTCGTTAGAATGTTACACCCTGGAACCTAAAAGGAAATTTGGCTATTTTGTTTTTCCCATCCTTTATGGAAACAAGCTTGTTGGCCGACTTGACCCAAAAGCCGATCGTAAAAACAAAATACTTATTTTGAAGAACCTCGTTTTCGAACCAACATTTAAAGTATCAGTAAAATTTTTAAACTTATTTTCTGCTGAATTAAAACAATTTGCAGTTTTTAATAATTGCGAAAAGATAATTATTGAAAAATGCCCAAATCAGAAAATGAAAAAAGAATTAGAGCTAAAATTTAAACCCGATTTTTAGCACACTTATTCGGAAGCTTTTTATTCATAAGGAAATTATTTACTTTTGCCTCCTCAAAAAATAAATTAAAATGAGCAAAGCTGAAATTCATACAAGTAAAGGAGTCATGAAAGTTGAGTTTTATGACAACGATGCACCGGGTACAGTAGAAAATTTTGTTAAACTTTCAAAAGAGGGATTTTATGATGGATTAACCTTTCATCGTGTAATTCCCAATTTTGTAATTCAGGGTGGATGCCCCGATGGAACCGGAGCAGGCGGACCAGGTTATTCAATTAAATGCGAATTGGATGGCAACAACCAATACCACAATCGAGGAGTACTTTCCATGGCTCATGCCGGAAGGAATACTGGTGGATCACAGTTTTTTGTTTGCCACAGCCGCGCAAACACGTCACACCTCGACAGGCAACATGCTTGTTTCGGAAAAGTATATGAAGGGCTGGAAGTTATTGACCAAATTCGTCAAGACGACGAAATTGAAAAAATTGTTGTAGAAAAGGACTAAACTTCTTCTTGCAAAAAAAATAACAAAACGCTTTTCTTTGGGAAGGCGTTTTTTGTTTCCAATTAATTTACAATCCATTCGTGAATCCCGGCAGAATCATCTTTTGACAGTTGTACTTCAAGTTTTATAGCCGAAGTCGTTACCGGCTGAAATTCAATATCATTAAGCTTGTTTTTTTCACTACCGTATTCATTTTCAGTTTTTACTTCAATCCAACTATTTCCCGATTTGTAATATACTTTCCATGATGCCGGAACATCGCAACCACCATTTGGAACATCGGCAAACCAGTAAACACCAGTTGACGATATGGTTTCAGGTTTTTCGAAATTATAGACGATCCATTCTGTTTTGTCTTTTGCGGGTCACCAATGATAAAAAATATTGGTTTCGTCAGCCGAGTTTTTTGGCAATAATTGGTCACTTATCCCAAACAATGAAGAAGCATCGTATGAAGCTTCAACTTTACTTGTATTGGCAATTGTAGGTGCAGGTTTTGGATTTGCCGATTCTTTTGAAGTTGGAATCCAAACTGCCATTTGTCCTTTTCCCCGATGAGCCCATGCAAAATAGGGAATTGCTTTAAATTCTCTGGAATAAGTTTCAGTTTGACCATCTTCTGTACGTTTGGTGCCATA
This sequence comes from Mariniphaga sp., assembly GCA_013203525.1. GTDB lineage: Bacteria > Bacteroidota > Bacteroidia > Bacteroidales > Prolixibacteraceae > JABMQB01. The sequence continues at coordinate 23,765 of JABMQB010000217.1, read as the reverse complement.
TCCTTCACCTCTGATTGTTGTAACACCTCCCAGTAAATCAGATTCAAATTCTGAAGTTAATTCAGACCCAGCATCTACATACATGCTTAAAATATCCTTATCATCGTAATCAGCCCATTCGGTACAATAAACCAATGGTCCCCGTTGAAGTGCCATTTTATTAATATCATCCTCAATATTTTCATGAGCTTCAATTTTTCTTATTTCAAAAGGAAATACAAGTTCAAGCAAATCACCTTTTTTCCATTTTCTATTAATTGTTGCATAACCATCAGCAAATCCTGTTTCAACTTCAACACCATTTATTTTAAATACAGGTTTTGAATCCAAATCATTTCTGAATAAATACAAATCTCCCGGAACGGGATTTTCTGAAGCCCAACCAGGAATACGAATCATAAAAGTGGCTTTCACTGAATTTGTCGGATTAATTGAAATTTCCACATTCCCATCCCAGGGCATATCACTTTCCTGTTTGATTTCAAAAATTTCACCGTTAACATTAAATGTTGTTGAACCAGGCACAAACAAATTGATATAAATGTTTTTATCTTTTTGCGCATAAATATAATTGGGCATCGAAGGTATAAATCTTGAAATATTTGAAGGACAACAAGCACAGCCAAACCACTCACTTCGTTGATGCTGACCATGTGACTCCAATGGATTTGGATAGAAAAAATGATCGCCTGAAAGGGAAACTCCGGAAAGTATATTATTATACAACGACCGCTCAAGAACATCAATATATTTTGCTTCGCCTGTCATCAGAAACATGCGGTGGTTCCAGAAAACATTGGCTATGGCCGCACAGGTTTCGCAGTATGCACGCATATTTGGCAATTCATATGCTCCACCAAATCCTTCGTATCCTCCAGCTGCACCTATACCACCGGTTATATACAATTTTTTATAAACCACATCTTCCCAAATCTTCGAAATTGCATTTATATAATCCAGGTCACCTGTAAGTGCAGCTACATCGGCCATGCCAGTCCACATATATGCAGCCCGCACTGAATGCCCGACTGCCTCGGTTTGATCAACCACCGGAAGATGCGATTGATTATAGGTTGTTTTTTCTCCAAAATCTCCTTTGCCTCGAATATCCAAAAAAAACTTTGCAAGATCCAGGTATCGTTGATCGCCCGTTACCCGATAAAGTTTTACCAGACCAATTTCGATTTCCTGATGCCCCGGGTAATTTTCTATCTTTCCATATCCAAATACCTCATCAACCAGATCAGCTGATTTTATTGCAATATCAAGAATTTGTTTTTTCCGGGTTGCTTGATAATAAGCAGTTGCAGCTTCGTAAAAATGTCCCAAATTATATAGTTCATGGCTTAAGTCATCTACCTTTTCCCATCGTTCTTTACCAATCCAGTCGTGGCCATTTTCGCCCATGATGGTCCGGTTAGTAAACAGATAGCCATCTTCTTCCTGAGCCAATTCAATCAGATTGATCAATGAATCGATAGTTGCTTCCATTTTCTTATCGGGAAACATTTGAAGTGAATAAGCAGCACCTTCAATTATTTTAAAAATATCAGAATCGTCGAAAGGATAGGGAGAACAAAATTCACCTTCGGTTAGTCCGCCGGCAATCTCAAAATTCTTGATCCTTCCGGTTTCCCTGCTTTTTTGAATTGCAATGGGGATTGTTACCTCATGGTTGGTTTTAATTCGTTTGGCCCAAAAATTATCGGTAACCTGAACTTCGGTAAATGATTTTGGAGTAATTAGGTATTCGTTAGATTCCTTATGATTTATCTGACAAGAGAAAAAACCCAAAACAAAAAATAAAAGAATAAAATAGCGCATGAATAAGTTTTTTAGATTGATGTCTAAAAATACCTAATTTTTCTGAATTCTTTTTTAGATCACAAAGCTCTTTAAAAACTCCAGACTAAAAGACATTCTAAATATCTAAGATCTCTTTTTATATAATTTTATAGAGAATGAGGTATAAAATAGCAATCTAGATTAAAAATGTCCTTAACTTTTGTATTGTTTGTTTTACTAAAACATTCTGTTACCATCAATTTCTTCGAAATAAATCTCGTAATTCTTATTGTTGGATAATGTGATATTGGCACCCAATGCAGAGGATACAGGTGTTACATCCAGAATTTCGATATTCTTAATTGGAGATAATTCTTCTGGAGTCCATTCCGTATTATCCATTTTATGAAGCATTACCGAAATCATTATTTCAATTGCAGGATTCTTTGCCATTCTCTTTTTATGAGCATATAAAACTGTACTTTCATCTGCTTCGGCATTTCGGTTATTATGAACCATACTATCAACCTGATCCCATCCACAATAAGTAATTAATGCTATTTGCCTGCCTTTTATAGAAGCTGTAATAATTTTTTTACTTACATCTTCATATTGATTAATTATCGCTTTTTCACTATTTATATGTGGCATACCAAAATGCCCAAGTGTTAATTCGTGCTCAAAAGCCAGGCGAGAGCGATCCACTCTAATTACTCCTCCAGGAATTATTATGTCGGCTAAATCGATTATATACCCAACTCCATTATTAGGTGGTTTTCGCATAATGGTCTGCCGGTAAATTACATCATTTTTAACTCCATTATAAACCATATTTTGAGATGTAGAATATGATTTGTTTTTTTCGGAACTATTATTAAGAGTTGCACCGGTTAAGTAAAAATTTATATCATCGCCCCTGACATCCCGCGGATCTAAACTTCGAAAACTGTATTCCATTGAAGTACCACCCTGTGGATTGTGATCTTCCCAAGGAAAGTGAGTATTATATGCCAGTTTTGAATAATTTGGATCATCGTAATATACTTTACCCGGAATAATTTCAGAAGTACCGGTTTTGCCGTGATTTGCAAGTACTAAACCTGGATTTTCAAGTACAAGTTTCCTTGTATTATTTCCTAAGTCCTCCCAAAATCCTTCATTTTCTTTAGTAGCCCAAAAAGGCGAATCATCGGGCAATGCCAAACAAATAAATGGTAAAAACATCAAAAATGGACTAGCTGCACAACTATAGTTTTGAACCATATATTCCTTTTGACCATAGAATCCCAAACTAGGAATCTCATTATCATAAAATTCTTCGCGCGTGACAAATTGCAATAACGATCCCGAACAAAGCCGTCTTGCCAATCCCGGATCAAGCAAAGTCTTATCCTTTAACATAAAGGCAACCGGGAATGCGCCAGACACCCAGGTTCTGTAGCAAATACTTCGCGACCACATATTTATATATCCATCTCGTCCAAAGAAACCGGTTATGGATTCCATTAATTTTTGTGCCGATTTTTCTATTATACCTGCAATTTCAGGATAATATTCATCACCAAAAGTCCGGTTCCAGATCGTTGTATATACTATAAAAAGACTTATAGAATAGTAATTATATGTTTGTTCCAAATACCAGCCATTGCCTGAATGATAGGATGCGACCCATAACAAATGACTTTTTAATAATTCATCATCAATTTCATAGCCATATTTTTTTAGGAATGAAAGGGTAATAATGTTAAAAATCCGCCAGTTGTTTTGTGTTGTCCGGTGATGAGCCCATTTTGAAATGGATATAACCATTTCATCTTTTTGTTTTTCGGAAAAGTGATCCCAAAGGATTTCAGGCATTAATAAAAGAGTTTTAAACAATCCCCCAAATTCACATGTAAACTGATAGGTTGAATCGGGTAATTCTTCCGGCAAAGGCAATGAATTGGAATGTCCGGGTGTAAGTGCATTATACAAATGCAAACAATAATAATCTCTGAGTTTTATATTCTTAATTTCTACTTCAGGATCAATATGAATCAATGGACCTGCCAATGTAAATGTTCTTTCCAATGCTTCAAACTCCACCGAGCGATACCGCCAATCAGGAGCATTTGGCTGAGGATATGTTTTGCCCGGGATTGTTGGAAATGTAAGAGGATCATTAATTGAACCAACATGAGTAAATGCCCTTTCCAATAAATACTTGGCCATTTCAATATAATGCTCTTTTGTCATTCCCGTAAAAGGGCTTTTATTAAAATCCGGATTTTTAATCTCAAATGCTTTTACCATTTCATTTACTTCTAAGTAACTTTACTCTTATCAATTTAATTTCAGCATTGCTGTTCAATTCGGCTCAACTCAAATTTCTGAATTCTCACTACAACAGCAATTTTAACAATATTTATAGATAGATATTTAACAATAATTCCAATACAGAGTTCAATCTTTCGACATACACTTCAGCCTATCCAAATTAAATATTAAGCTGTACATTTTACTATATGCATTATACACCAAAATTGACATAATATTAAATGGTATTTTAACAGGGATTTATACTATTTTAACAAAGTTTGGCTTTTAAGAAATGAAAAATCAAATTATCCCAATTATAGGGTAAAATTACCTGGTAGATCATCAAGATATTTTTTTAATTCAATTTTCATTTCCTGAAGAATTTTCTGATGATCCGGATCATTAGCCAGATTTTTCATTTCACACTAAATATGTATCTTTACTAAATCGAATAAACGTCAAATCAATTAAACCAACTATTAATGAAACCAACCCGATTATACCAAATTTGCTCACCGGTTATTTTAGGAATATTTTTATTTATTAATTCAAACATTTCAATAGCTCAAAAGGTATCTGTAAAAGTTTTCCCTGAGATTAAGCGTCAAAAAGTTGTTTCGATTGGAGGGAATTATTGCCAAGCCAATTATTCCGATCATGCTATGGATGCAGTTGGTGAGTTTACCTTAAATCAATTTCGCCCTGAATACGTAAGGTTGGCATTACCTTTACAATTTACAAATCTGGATTATGCCGATTATAAAGGTGAAAAAATAGTACAACAGCCTGTTATAGTTGAACTGCTCGAATCTATGCAAAAAATGAAAAATGAATTCGGCGTAAAAAACTTTACAATTTCAGTTTGGCGTGTAGCAGATGAACTGGTTGAGAATCCTGAAAAAAGCTCTCAACGAATTATTAAACCAAATTCATACGATGATGTAATTGATATGATTATTTCTTTTCTTCTAAGAGCTAAAAATGAATTTGGAGTTGAAGCTGATTATTTTTCATTTAATGAGTCGGATGGTGGTTGGCAGACCATTTTTTCACCGGAAGCAACCATAAAATTTATTAAAAAAGCAGGGCAACGTTTTGAAGAAGCAGGATTAAAAACCAAATTTTTATGGGCAGATACTGCTCAAACAAAAGGGACGGTCGATTTTGCAACACTTATCAAAGCTGACCAATCGATTTGGAAATACCTTGGTCCGCTTTGTTTTCATAGTTGGTGGTCAGAAGAAATTCCAAATAACGAATTTGAAAAAATTGCCGGGCTGGCAAAAGCTTTTAATAAACCAGTTTGGTGCAGCGAGTTAGGATTTGATGCACATGCTCACAAAACCAAGGGAATGAAAGCTACATGGGATTACGGACTTAGGTTTGCTAAAATCTCTCATCGAATGATGAAGTATGCTGAAGTTGAAGTTTCGATGTACTGGACCTGGCAAAATAATTACAGCATCATGTCTGGGGATACTAAAAACAAATACCCATCGTATTATGTAACGCGGCATTTGACTGAGTATTTAAACAAAGGAACCCAAATAGTTCATTCTTTAAGTTCCGATCCGGATATTCTTACAATAAGTGGTATTTTTCCAAATGGCAAAAAAGTACTGCAAATCATTAATATGAAAAATGAACAGGTCGATATAGAAATTGAAGGTTTTCAATCAAAGGAATTAAAACTTATTTCTACAACTGAATCTAATTTATGGGAGGAATTTTTAAAAGTAGGGAAAACTAAAAAAGGAAAAACCGCTGTCCAGTTAAAAGCACAATCAGTTAACACTCTCGTTTTTTGAAAATTGCATGGATACATTTCTTTTATAACTCAGTTAGACCTTCATCAAAAATAAAATTATCCTGTCTCTGAGCACCAAACATTAACGTAGTCAGGAACCTTATAAATTGTTCTTATGATTTTGTAACAATAATGGTAAATTGAATTATTTTAACCCATAAAAATTATACGATTATAACTTAAATTTCCCGGGCAAATCATCCAAATATTTCTGAAGTTCCGATTTCATCTCAATAAGGATTTCCTGACATTCCGGATCATTAGCCAGATTTTTTATTTCGTGAGGATCATTTTCAAGATCATATAATTGATCAGCATCAAAATATCCAGGTAGTTTTCCATAAGATCCAAATTCAGCTTCACCTCCTCCAGGCACAACTTCAAGATGACTATATGGTTTTTCCGGATCGCGGTTGACTACTCTCATGTTCCTTGATTCTCTTCCACGGTTATATGATTTAAGCCTGGCACTTCTTTCTTCGGGAGTCATATCTTTAGCATAGTTAGGATACCGGACTGCATAATATTTATACATACCCTTTATTACTGCTCTTGCATATCCCAATTCAAAAAAGAGAGATTCGCGGGATTCAATGTTTTCTCCTTCAAGAACTGATTTAAAACTTTTACCATCAAATTTTTTATCATTTATATCAGCACCTGCAAGTTCAAGAATTGTTGGAGCAAAATCAACATTCATTATTTTTACTTCAGATTTATTCCCACATTTAAATCCCCCATCTTTCCATATAATACTGGGATTATGAACTCCTCCCTGATAAAGCGTTCCCTTTGCATGTTGTCCATGATCGTTAAAAAAGAAGATGATTGTATTATCCAAAATATCATATTCTTCCAATCTATTAATTAGTGCACCCAAAGCATCATCCAACCAAAGTACATTCTCCTTTCCCCGTTCTGTAATTCCTGCATCTTTCAGCCGGCTTGTTAATGTATTTCTGGCAGGGAGCACATTTGGTGCTTCGTCAAGGTAACCTTTTGCTGTAACCAAAGGATTTGCATTCCATGAACGCTCCTTGTTTGATGGCCCATGAGGTATTGTAGTTGCAAAATAAAGGAAAAACGGATTATCCTTATTATCATCAATAAATTTCAACCCAGCCTTTGCAATCCAATCCATATTTTGCACTGCCAGTTCTTTTACTCCAATAAAATCAGGATTATTATGATACAATCCATCGGCGTAATCAAACCCACTGTTAAGAATTGCCTGTTGGACTTTATTATAATTATCAACCACTTTTTGATGAATTTCAGGATCATTGGCATCTGCATTAAAATCGGGAAATCCCTGCAATCCTGTTGCCTCAATAACATGATTTTTACCAACCATCCCGGTTGTGTATCCTAATTCTTTAAAATAATTCGGAAGTATTTTATCTTTTTGGGTAATAAATGAATTCCATTGAATAACTGTTTGACCCTCTTCCCGACTGGTTTTATTAAGAAACTGCCTGTTTGTAGCCCTGCTTGCATAATTCCCTGTCAAACAATTGTACCGACTTGGAGTACAAACTGGTGAAACCACATATTGATTTTCCATGATTACACCTTCAGTAGCAAGTCTGTCAAGGTTTGGGCTCAGATTTTTTCCTTGCCCTTCAGGTAAACAATTAAACATTTCAGGATACATATCATCAGCAATAAAAAAGATGATATTAGGTTTTTGGTTATTACTTTCATTACAACCAACAATGATTAAAGCTAGAAATAATGCAATAATTCCGAATCCAATTTTTTTTCTCATTTTTCCAAAATTAAGAAGTGAAGCATTAGCTATGTAAAACAAAGATACCCTGAATTGAATTCAGGGTATCAGTAATATCGGTAAAATAAAATTATTTTTTAAGAGCAGCTATCGCATCATAACAACTTTTAGGTTTGTGCTCACGGTCAAATAACAAAGGATAATCTGTACGACCCCGCATCGGGAAATTATTTTTCCATGATTGATCATCGCTGACTCCCCAGAAAGTTACCCTCTCCATACTATCACGATATTTCAGAAATATTTTAAATAATTCCACATACCGATCAGCAAGTTTTTTATCTACATCTTTAGGTAACCCTTCGGTATAAGGATTTAGAGATGCTGCATATTCTCTGTTTGTAGAAATTTCTGCGGTCCGTCCCCAGTCATAAGGTAGTACGGTTACATCCAATTCGGTAATATGAACCTTCATACCTTCATCTGCAAAAGCTTTAATACTGGCTTCAAATTCTCTTAAATCGGGGTAATCAAGCCCAACATGCCCCTGCAATCCAATGCCATGAATCGGGATTCCCCGTTTTTTGAAATCCTTTACCATTTCTACAACCTGATCTCTCTTCCCCTTTTTATCCATATTATAATCATTATAAATCAGATGAGCATTTGGGTCGGCTTCATGTGCCAGATTAAACGCACGTTCCATAAATTCTTTACCGATTATTCTGACCCAATTAGAATTTCTCCAGCCCCTCTCTTCAATCGCTTCATTAACAACATCCCAGGCATTCATTTTTCCTTTGTACTTATCAACCAGGGTCAAAACATGATAGTCAAGTTTTTTAAGCAATCCTTCTTTACTGATCTGATTTCCATCAGCATCCCTAAAAAGGCTTCTTGGAACCTGACTGTGCCATACAAGGCAATGCCCAAGCATATGCATATTATTATCCAATCCGAATTTTACAAATTTATCCTGGACCTCAAAACGCCATTCATCGTCACTTGGCTGAATACTTGCCCATTTAAAATCATTTTCTGAAGAAATGGAATTAAACTCACGTTTTATGATTCCAAGCATTTCTTCATCATTATTCATTAAGATACGGCCACCAAAGGCTGCTCCAATATAAAAATCATCTTTGTAAAGTTCAGCTAAGCCCACAGATTCAGCTGCCATAGCAAAAGCCTGTGATTTAAGAGCTGCAATTCCTGCAAGAGCAATTGATGTTTTCCCAATAAATGACCTACGGTCCATTCTGTTCTGTTTAATTGGTTTAGACATAATATTTCACTTTTAAATTATTTTTCAGAATTGAAAGATACGGAATTTTTCGATTATAAAATAAGCACTGTTACTTTACCTGTAAACAACTCTAAAATAAAGACTTTGTTCATCGCAGAGTTAAAAGTCGAACCTAATATAAGGTTAGAAATATTAACTGATTTTTCCTGGCATAACCTATCGGTAGTTATTAAAAGCCAGTATTTATTCAATTGTTTTTTTTGATATAGTTTTAATTTTTCATCCTTTTTGGCAATTGAATATTGAATATCATCTAACAATTTTGTTGGGATACCCAGATTATGAGACCTTTCAAAAACAGAATATGTTAATCCGGGATGTGTTAACACAAGAATTGATTTAATACCAACAGGAAGTTCTTTTGAAAGAATAATACGATCAATTTTCCCAAAAGACATTTTTTCTACAGTTCTAATGATTAATCTCGTTAAGCGTACCGAAAGTGAAAAAATTTGTTCCTGTTTAATTGCAATGTCTGCGAATTGAATCTTAACAAAACATTTCAGATTGCATAATTCCACAAACTGATCATGAATATATATTATTAACATTTCCCGTATTTCAACTTGCTTTTGTTGTACATCAGGAATGGTTTTCTGACTTCCAGGATAAAGCCTTGTTAATTCAATACCAATTGATTGTCTGGAATTACTATTTAGAACAAAATCAGGTGATTCGCTTTCCGTCAATTTTCCTTTTGGAAATTCGGGATACGATTCCTTAAAATAGTCAATAAGTAATCTTTCGAGCTGCTTTTTTTGATGATACTGATCCACTTATTTTATAGTAATAAATTAATAAGTCAAATTTAACACATTCTATACTCATTCACTCAATTACCCGTTACTCAATAACTTTATATAATTCCCATTTTTTTCATAAGGAAAGTAGCATTCATGGTTTGAGTAATACCATCAGTTAATTTATAATCAAACACAAGCTCGTTATCGGTTATTTTAATTTCAAAACATTTATTAAAAATGTTATCAGGGAATTCTTTTTCCATTTCACTCAGTTTCAAATCGTGTGTCGCTATTAATGCAACCGATTTAAACTGCACCAATTTTCTTATTAATTCTTTTGAGCCATTCAATTTATCTACTGAATTTGTTCCTTTTAGCATTTCATCAAGTATAACAAACAGTTCCTGCCCTTTTTCCAGATCACGAAGAATATAACTTAACCTTTTTAGTTCAGCATAAAAATACGATTCATCGTTAAAAAGAGAATCTGTTGTACGCATATTAGTATACAGCCCAACCGGTTTAAAACAAAATTCAGAAGCGCAAACAGGAGCACCCATTCGTCCAAGAACAAGGTTTACGCCTACTGCCCTTAAAAAAGTACTTTTCCCAGCCATATTTGCACCAGTTACAATAATCGTATTTGACCATCCCTTCACATCAAAGTTGCTGCAAATCCTTTTTGTTGGATCAAGTAATGGATGACCTAATTCTTTTGCATTAAATTCAAAATTATCTGAAACCAATTCAGGATAACAATATTCCTGATTATTATCGGCAAAATTTGCAAGGCTTATCAAGGCATCGGTATTTTCAATAACTTCCAGCCACTCTACTAGTTTATTGCAATTTTTGATATGCCATTTCCGCAACAAGTAAACACATCTGATATCCCACAAAAAGAATGAATTAAGGACAAGCCCGGCAATCATATTCTGTCTGAATTCAAATTCACGAACTAATTTACCAAGCTTACCAATAATATGGCCAGCCGATTCAGGATTCGTAATCTTATTTTTTTGTTTCTTAAGCCAGGAGGTTAAAAAATCTTCCTTTTCTATTTCATTTAAAAGCGATACATATTTTTCTATCAGTTGCGATTTTTGGCCAAAAAAGCGATAATATTCCTTTACTCTTTTTCTGTACAAATAGAGTAAAATCCATTGCGAAAAGATGCTTATATAAAGAGGGATCAATACATTTAACCATATTGCCGGAATCAACATTAATAATGTCAAAACAGGTAAAACTGTCCTTAATATACCAATCAGCTTATAATTTTTGAATGACAAAGATTTCTCTGCCCAATCCATTACCTCATCGTGTTGGAGAGCTGATTCATCGAACATTTTACCCGTTGCAAGAAAACCCAGGCGCCAATCTCTTTTGTTTCCAATTTCTTTTACCGCCTCCTGTCTTTCTTCTATTTCCTTATTTTGAAAAGGTGGATTTTGCAACCATTGTGACAATACTCTTTTCCCACTAATGGTAGAAGTCCTGTTCAGAAACTGAAACAATGAACCCTCACCGAAAAGATCAAGGTCAAATGAATAATTATGACCTGGATCAATAAATTCACTCCCGTTTTCAAACTGCGAAAACTTATGCTTTAATGCCAGAAGTTCGTTTTCAACAATTTTAATCAAAATTGTATTTCGTTTCCGTTCTTTATTAAAAAAAATATGCTTTTTAACAAAAATCAAAAAAATTATCAGAAAACCCATACCGGAAATTATACCAATCCACAGCCCAATACGAGTTAAATAAATTAATGAAACCGGAATTAATATAAAAGATAAAAACCTCAGGAGTGATACAAGCTGAATACTCTTTTTTAGTTTCTTTTCTGAAGCATTGAAAATTTCTTTCTTTCTATTATAGGCCTGCTGTAATCCTTTGTTCATTTAAAGTAGTTGATAGTGGTGTAAATGCCTTGTTAGTATTAGCATTGTACAGAAAATTACCAAAAGCACCAGAAAAACAGTAATCGCGGCTGTTTCAGAAAGCCTGGTTTTTTCAATTTTAGGTTGTTTTGCAATAAAAAAGTGATTCTCGAAAAACATCAGAATTTTAAAAAATAACCAACCCAGAAATATTCCGAATACTATTCCACCAATAATATCAATCGGATAATGGACACCAAGGTATATTCTTGAATAAGAAACTACCAGAGCCCATACAATTAAAGAAATCTTTACAAATCGGTTTTTAAAAACATATGAGGTAAAAGTTACAAGTAAAAATGCGTTGGAAGCATGCGATGAAAAGAATCCATAAAGCCCTCCTTTTCTAAAAAAATTATGAACGAGATGTTGAATTTCTGGTTCATAAACCGGGCGTAATCGCTCAACTGATTCCTTAATTATCCCTGATAACTGGTCGCTAACAACTAATCCAATCAATAAAAATATAATAATAATTACACCCTTACTCCGGAATGTTTTAAATACATAAAAAAGTATAATCAGGTAAAGGGGTAACCAGGTTTCTTTCCGGGTAATAAAAAACATTAATGTATCCCTGAAATCGTTAAAAAAACCATTCAGGAATAAAAATAATTGCCTGTCAATTTCAAGTATACCCTGGAATAACTCCATAATTTATTTATTCAGTATTTCCCAGATTTTATCCTTTAATTTCTGAATATTATAACCGGTTATTGATGATATAAAGATATGTTGAATATCTTTATATTCAAGGCTTATTTCCTGCATTAATTCTTCATCAAGCATATCTGATTTACAAATAACCAAAAAGCGTTCTTTATCCAGCAATTCCGGATTGTATTTTTCCAGTTCATTCATTAAAATGAAATATTCCTTCCGGTGATCTTTACTATCAGCCGGAACCATAAAAAGCAACATGGAGTTTCGTTCGATATGCCTAAGAAATCGGATACCCAATCCCTTCCCTTTGTGAGCTCCTTCGATGATCCCAGGAATATCAGCCATTACAAATGATTGCTGATCGCGGTATTTCACCATTCCAAGGTTTGGAACCAAGGTGGTAAAATGGTATTCTGCAATTTTTGGCTTTGCTGCAGAAACAACCGAAAGAAGTGTTGATTTACCAGCACTTGGATGGCCAACCAAACCCACATCGGCAAGAATTTTTAATTCAAGGATATTCCATCCTTCAATACCTGATTCGCCTGTTTGGGCATATCGGGGGGTTTGATTTGTGGACGATTTAAAATGAACATTCCCCTGGCCACCTCTTCCACCTTTTACAATGGTTTTTGTTTCACCGTCTTCGGTAATTTCAAACAGAAATTCATTGGTTTCAGCATTCCTGGCAACCCTCCCCAGCGGAACTTCGATAATTATATCTTTTCCATCGGCACCTGAACTTTGTTGTTTCCCACCTTGTTCACCATGCCCTGCTTTATAATGGCGATTATATTTCAGGTGAAGAAGCGTCCACATCTGAGCATTTCCCCGGACAATAATATGCCCACCTCTTCCACCATCGCCCCCATCAGGACCTCCCTTGGGAATATATTTTTCACGACGAAGATGGGCTGAGCCTGCTCCTCCATTTCCAGAAGCACAAAAAATTTTCACATAATCAACAAAATTTCCCTCAGCCATTCTTCTTCGTTTCTTTAATTTCTATATCGAGCTTATAACCGCTTTTAACCTTTCAGCAATTTCCTCAATTGAACCCATTCCGTCAATACCAAAATGTTTGTCCTGCTTTTTATAATATTCAATAAGCGGAGCAGTTTTTTCATTATAAACATTAATCCTGTTTTCGATTACCGACTGATCCTGATCATCAGCACGTCCTGAATCTTTACCTCTATTTAATAATCTATTTACCAATTCCTGTTTTTCAACTTCAAGGCTTAACATTCCCGATATTGGAATATTGTTTTCATTCAAAACTGTATCAAGAGCATTTGCCTGTTCTGCGGTGCGTGGAAAGCCATCGAAAACAAATCCTTTTGCATCAGAAATAGAAGCGATTTTATTTTTAATCATCCCAATAACCACAGCATCAGGAACAAGCTCTCCTTTTTCCATATATGTTTTAGCTTCAAGCCCGAGTTCTGTTTCGGATGCCAATTCACTGCGAAGTAAGTCGCCGGTTGATAAATGGATTAATTGATATGAATTTACAAGGAATTCGGCCTGAGTTCCTTTACCGGCTCCCGGAGGGCCAAATAATACTACGTTTAGCATAATTTTAATGGTTTTTTTATTAAACAACTTTATATATATCAATGAGGTTTCGTCCTTGTTGGTTGTAATCCAGCCCATATCCCACAATAAAATCATTGGGAATTTCGAGCCCTACATAATCAAGTTGGACATCCTTAATAAGTGCATCGGGTTTTAAAAGCAGGGTTGCTATTTGAATTTCAGCCGGTTCCATTCCATTTAGCTGTGTCAGAATATTATCAATAGTAATTCCTGTATCCACTATATCTTCCAGAATAACAAGAGTCCTGCCCTTAATATCTTCGTTTAAACCTATCAATTGCTTAACTTTCCCAGTAGTTTTATCACCCTGGTACGAAGCTAGTTTTACAAATGTTATTTCCGAATCGATAATTGCAATGCGTTTGTAAAGTTCAGCGGCAAACATAAATGAGCCATTAAGGATACAAACAAATAAAGGATTTTTACCTGCCAATTCCATATTCATTGTATCAGCAATCTTTTCAACTGCCGACCTGATCCTTTCATAAGGAATAAAAATTTCGAATTCTTTATCGTGAATTTTAACCTTTTTCATGTGCTTAATATTTATAGCTTGCCATTGTTGTGAGACCAAATTTGATAATAACTCATTCTTGCCTCAATTTCCATTTCAGCCAAAGGCTTTTTCATTTATAGAAATATAAAAGTTTGGCCATCGATTTTTTTACCTTCGGAAATTACTGTAATTTCACCCCATGTTAAAAGGCTACAAATTAACAAAACAATTTTATCAGAAAAAAACTAAGTTTATAAAAAGATGGAACCTAAAGTTAGTATTATTATGGGCAGCACATCCGACCTTGGAGTAATGGAAGGTGCAGCTAAGTTACTTGAAGATTTTGAAATTCCATTTGAATTGAATGCTCTGTCAGCACATCGCACCCCCGATGAGGTGGAAACTTTTGCAAAAACTGCAAAGGATCGTGGAATAAAAGTAATCATTGCTGGTGCTGGAATGGCTGCTCACTTACCCGGAGTTATAGCAGCGATGACTCCTCTTCCTGTTATTGGAGTACCCATTAAAGCATCTTTAGAAGGTTTGGATTCAATTCTTGCAATATTACAAATGCCTCCGGGCATTCCTGTTGCTACTGTAGCTTTAAACGGAGCTCAAAATGCAGGGATACTTGCTGTACAAATAATGGCATCAGGCGATAAAGAATTAATGGATAAACTGATAAAATTTAAAGAGAACCTGAAACAAAAAATTGTTAAAGCAAATAAGGATCTTTCTGAAATTCAATACAAGTTTAAAACCAATTGATTGTATAAAAGTTAATTTTTTTGTAACTTGCTGATACGTAATATTTCTCAAACATAAGCGTATTACCAGAATATGAAAAAATATGTTGCCCTCTTCCTGTTTATTCTTTTTTGCAGCAAAACACCTGCAATAGAAAATCCTTATGTAGGAGCACGTGCATTAGCTTTATCTGATGCATTTATTGCTTTTCCCGATGTTTGGGGAACTTTTCATAACCAGGCAGGATTAGTTAATATTAAAAGTATTTCGGGAGCTGTTTATTATTCTTCTCAATTCGGATTAAAAGAATTGGCTCAAATGGCAGGTACAGTAATTATTCCAACAAAAACAGGAACATTTGGGCTTGGTTATTCACAATTTGGAACGGGGCAATTCAAAGAAACAAAACTTGGGCTTGCCTTTTCGAAACAATTAGGGAAGCGAATTTCAGCGGGTATTCAAATCGATTACCTTGCTTCTATTCTTCCCGAAAACAGCCGTGCCAAAGGATGTGTTACATTTGAAGGTGGACTGCTTTATAGAATCTCAGAAAAATTTGACCTGGGAGTCCATGTGTTTAATCCATTACGCCAGGGAATAAAATCATTTACTGAAGAAATAAAACTCCCGACAACAATTCGTGCCGGTGGAAGTATATATATTTCTGAATATTTATTACTTGGATTTGAAATTGAAAAAAATTCCGAAGAAAAAACAATTATTAAATCCGGGGCAGAATTTCTTTTCCTTGAAAATCTGACTATTCGTTTTGGAGTTTCGGGTGAACCCTTTGCCTACACTACCGGAATAGGTTATAAAATGGGTAAAATTACTACTGACATTGGATTTTATTACCATGGCAACCTGGGAATTACTCCTTCAGTTTCACTTCAATTTAACCTGAAATGAGTAGGAATAAATATTGCATATTACTGGTGTTTTTCATTATAATTTCATTTCAAGGAATTTCCCAAAAAAAACCAACTCAAACCTATTCTTTTGAAGAAATTATTGAAATAATTATGGAAGGATTAGATGAAGAAACTGACTTTTCATCCGTTTTTGAAGACCTCGAAACTTTTTATGAATATCCATTAATTATTAATTCTGCAACCAAGGATGAATTGATAAAACTTCATCTTTTAAATGATTATCAAATAAATCAGATATTAACATATCGATTAGAAAATGGTCCGATATTATCTATTTTCGAGTTAAATATTTTGGAAGGATTAGACAGGACTTTACTCGAAAAAATTGAACCTTTTATTTCATTTGAATTAAATGCTGAAAACTTACTAAATTCTTATCAGTATGCAAATCACCAAATAATAATTCGATCGACACGGATTTTGCAAAAACAAAAAGGATTTAAAAAAGAAGAAGATAGGTCACCTGCTTATGAAGGAACTCCTGAAAAACTTTATACCCGATATCTGTTTGAACTTGGCGATAAAATAAAAGCTGGTTTTACAGCCGAAAAAGATGCAGGGGAAGCATTCTTCAAGGGATCAAACAAAACCGGGTTCGATTATTATTCAGGCTATTTTAGTATAAATATGAATTCTGTGGTGAAAATTTCAGTGGGTGATTTTTGGGTACAATCGGGGCAGGGATTGATTTTATGGCAGGGTTTTGCTCAACGAAAAACAGATGAAACAATACAGATTATAAAAAGTGGCCGGGGAATCAGATCCTATTCTTCCACTGATGAAAATCGCTATTTCCGTGGAATTGGCACTAAACTTGAATTCAAGGATTGGAAATTTCAATTTTTTGTTTCGCATAAAAAAAGAGATGCCAACCTGGAAACCTTAGAAAATACTCTTTATTTCACCAGTCTTCAAACATCGGGGTACCACCGTACTGAAAATGAAAACGAGGATGAAAAAAGTATATCGGAAACTTCGTTAGGTACAATAATGACTTTTCAGAAAAACAGATTAAAACTGGGTGCAACTTTATTCTATCAAAAATTTAATATCCCATTTATTCGTGATAATGATCCCTATAATTTTTATCGTTTTTCAGGAAAAGAAAATATTAATTTTGGATTAGATTACTATTATGTAGCCGGAAAGTATCAGTTTTTTGGTGAAAGTGCCATTTCAAAATCGGGAGGAAAAGCTTTCATCCAGGGAATACTGGCTCATATTCACGACCAGGTAAGTTTTTCATTTCTTTTCAGGCATTTTGATAAAAACTACCAAACCTTAACGGGTAATGTATTTGCCGAAAATTCAGGTATTAATAATGAAACGGGTTTTTATGCCGGAATAAAACTTCTCCCAATTCCAAAATTCAGATTTTCTGCATATACCGATTATTACAAATCCCCCTGGCTAACTTATACAACAATTGCTCCTTCGACAGGACACGATTTAGTTGCCAGGTTTGATTATTTGCTATCCGATAAGATTCAAATGTATATTCGATATAAAAGCGAAAAAAAAGAAGTAAAAACTATTGAGGAAGAAAAATATATTAATTCAGATTTACAAACCAGAAGATTGAGGTTAAATTTTAAATTTGATTATTCAGATACCTGGAAGTTCAGAAACAGGATTGAATACTCGTTTTACAAAAAATCAGAAACAGAAAATGGATTTATGGTTTATCAGGATATCATATTTTCTCCTGAAAAACTTCCGTTAACAACCCAAATACGCATTGCCTATATTCAGACTGATAGTTACAACTCAAGAATATATGCTTACGAAAATGATCTTTTATACAACTACTCAATGCCAGGTTATTTTGATAAAAGTATAAGAGCCTACATAAACTTAAAATACAGGATTTCAGATAATTGGGATTTGTGGTTTAAGATTGCAAACACTTCATTTTTAGATACCGAATCAATTGGTTCAGGGAATAATGAAATTGACGGAAAAAATATAACAGAAGTTAAATTTCAGTCGAGATTAAAATTTTAGCACTTTATTTTGTTAATTTGCCGTGCTAAATCAATCTAACGCTAAATGAATATTCCAAATTTCGATGATATCAGGCCCTATTATAATCATGAAGTAAAAGAAAAAATGCAGCTATTATTAGCAGACCCGGTTTTTGACAGGGTTTTAATGCATATTTACAACGATCCGGGAAAAATCAAACAAACAAAACAGCTGCTTTCAACATTTCAAACCATTGAAGATCTGCAGTATAACTATATTTATGAGTTATTAAAAATGGTAATTTCAACCACCACAAAAGGCCTTACTTTTGATGGGATGGAGCACCTTGAAAAAGATAAAGCATACCTTTTTATTTCAAACCACCGTGATATTATCCTTGATTCAGCACTCCTGAATTATCTTATTTTCAAGAATGGGATGAATACAACCCAGATTGCTATTGGAAGTAATTTACTTATACTTGATTGGATTGAACATGTAGTTAAACTAAACCGTACTTTTATAATAAACCGGGATGCCACATCAAGAGAATTGTTGGCTACTTCTCAAAAGGTATCAGAATATATTCGACATTCTATTACTAAAGAAAATATTTCAATTTGGATTGCCCAGCGAGAAGGGCGAACAAAAGATGGCGCCGATATGACACAAGTCGGGCTTTTAAAAATGTTAAATATGAATAACCGGAAAAGCTTCACCGAAGGTTTTTCTGAATTAAATATTGTCCCGGTTTCAATATCATATGAAATAGAACCCTGTGGTACCGGAAAAATTAAAGAACTGATAGAAAAAGAAGGGGATGAAGGATATGTTAAAACCAGTAAAGATGATTTAAAAAGTATGGCCCGTGGAATGTTTGATCAAAAAGGACGTATTCATTTCTCTTTTGGAGAGCCACTTAATTCAGAAATAATGGGATTCAATACTGATGAACGTCCGAATGAATTATTTCAGCAACTTGCATGTTCAATAGATGAACATATTCATAAACAATTTAAGCTTTGGCCAAATAACTTTATTGCTTTTGATATGCTTAAGGGAAGTGATACATATAAAAACAAATATTCTGAAGATGATATAAAAATATTTTCTGCACTGATAAAAGAAGCACAATCTGAAATCAACGGGAATCCGGATGATATTAAAGCCCGGTTTTTGAATTTATATGCCAATCCAGTTATCAATGCCAATTTTTAGAATCCAAAAAAAAATCTCTTTCACATCAATAATCTGGGACTGGAATGGAACGCTGCTAAACGATAGTGATTTTTGTGTTAAAACAATAAATACACTTCTTGCCGATCGTAATCTTCCATTATTATCGAAAGATAAGTATAAAGAAGTTTTTACTTTCCCGGTAAAAAAATACTATGAAAAGTCTGGATTTGACTTTACTAAAGAAGATTTTGCAGTTCCTGCCCAACAATTTATCGATCGGTATAATGCAGGAGTATTTCAATGTAATTTACATACAACAGCAAAACATATTTTAAAAGTTTTACAAGCAAAGAATATCAGGCAGTTTGTATTATCGGCAATGAAACAGGATATGCTTGAACAAACATTAAACCACCACCAGATTACTAATTTTTTCGAAGTTATTGCCGGACTTAATGACCATTATGCAGTTTCGAAAATTGATCAGGGCAGATTGTTATTAAGTAATTCAGGAATAAATAAAAAAGAGGCCTGCATTATTGGTGATACTATTCATGATTTTGAAGTAGCTACTGAATTGGGTATTGATTGTATTTTGATTGCCAACGGGCACCAATCAAAAAAAAGACTGCAATCAACCACTGCATCTGTCTTTAATTCAATAGAAGAACTACTTGAGATTTTATAATAATTGTTTAGAGTCTTTTGTCCCGATATCACGGGTATATAACTGAAGGGTTTTTTTCCCTCTGAATTCATTTTCAACCACTGAATAGCAAATATCAAAAGGTAATCCTGAGGTAATAATATCGAATTTATCGGATTGGTTAAATGCAATCCCGGCAAACACTTCCGAATTAAAATCAGGCTCTACCAAATCCAGTTTTATATGTTCCTCATTTTTCCCAACAAGCCTGCTTGACCCGGGATCAAGCACATCTTCAGAAACAAATACCGGTAGCATATTATGAGGTCCGAATGGAGCAAATTGTTTTAATACCCTGTAAAACTTAGGGCTAATTTCGCTTAGCATTATTTTAGCATCCACATCCACAGAATGTATTTGTTGTGCCTCGGTTAGTGAGTTTGCTACAATTTCTTCAAATCTTTCGGCAAACGTTGCAATATTTTCAATTTTCATTGTAAGCCCCGCAGCATACATATGGCCTCCATATGATTCCAACAAGTCGCTACATGAGCTAATTGCTTCATATAAATCAAAATCTTTAACCGACCTTGCCGATCCGGTGGCAACTCCGTTTGATTCGGTTAAAATAACAGTAGGCCGGTAATAATATTCAGTTAATCTGGAAGCAACAATTCCTACAACTCCTTTATGCCAATCGCGGTTATATAATACGGTGCTTTTCCTATCACGCAAAAATTCACTATTCTGCATCATATCAAGGGCTTCCTGGGTAATATCCCTATCCAGTGTTTTTCTAATTTCGTTATATGCATTTATTTCATCGCCCAGGTTTGCAGCTTCTGCTTCGTTATCGGCAACCAAAATTTCGACTGATTTTTTCCCATGCTCAATCCTTCCAGATGCATTTAAGCGTGGCCCGATTTTAAATACAATATCACTTATTGTAATCCCATCGCTATTTAAACCCGAAAAGCCTATAATGGTTTTTAAACCCAGCCCGGGGTTTGAATTTAATTTTTTTAATCCGTAATGTGCCAACACCCTGTTTTCGCCGCTAACTGGCACAATATCCGAAGCAATACTAACCACAACCAGGTCGAGCAGGTCGTACACCTCGGTTAACGAAACCTCATTTTTTTCACAATAACCCTGAATGTATTTAAACCCAACGCCACATCCTGAAAGATCTTTATACGGATAATTGCAATCAGGCCTTTTGGGATCAAGAACAGCGTATGCATCAGGAATAACATCATCGGGATTATGATGGTCGCAGATTACAAAATCCAATCCATTTTTCTTGGCATAAGCAATTTTTTCAATAGCTTTAATTCCACAATCAAGAACAATAACCAATGAGAATTTTTCCTTTATTGCATATTCAATACTTACAGGTGAAATTCCATATCCTTCTGAATATCGATCAGGAATGTAAAATTCAAGTTCTTTAATCCGGCTTTTCAAAAAGAGGTACATAAGTGCCACCGAAGTGGTACCGTCCACATCATAGTCGCCATATATCATAACTTTCTCACCATCCTGAATGGCCCGTTCAAGCCGCTCAACAGCCTTGTCCATATCTTTCATCAGGAAAGGATCATGAAGGTCGCTTAAACGTGGGCGGAAAAATGCTTTAGCTTCGTTGTAGGTTTTAATTCCACGTTGAACCATTAAATTGGCAATAACCATATCGACATTTAATGCTGCCGAAAGGTGCTTTATTTCATTAATGTCGCCTTGTGGTTTTACTCTCCAAACTCGTTCCATTCAATACCTTTGTTACTGCCATTTTTGTAAGTTGCCAAAGATACAAAATGCTAAACGATAATTAAAACAAATGTGCGTTTACACCGCTTATTTAAAAATGTCGTTTTTTTGAATCTTTTAGTATTCAGGAATTTATCAAATTTTACTTGTTTCTACATTATAATAATCATACCTCCACTTCCACCGTTCCGGAAACGTGGATTGACAACATTATTAAAAATTGATCCGAATGTATATGTTAATCCGAAATGTGTAAAGTAAGAATAACTTGTTTCGAGTTCTTTTTGTCTTGTAAGGATTTCTTCGGCTGTAGCTCCAGATAAAACAAGTGAAACCTGGTCGTGAATCAAGGATGCACCTCCACCAACATTAAACGATAATCCTTTGGTAATACGAAATTCCATATTTCCTGAAAGTGACAGGTTATTTAAATTCCAGTCGTGAAAATAATTACTCCATTCAACACCCATATTAATCGATCCCCATTTCTGAATTACACTATATGTTGCATCCAGAGAGTGAGCCCATAAACTTTCACTTAGCTTCTCATAAATTGTAATTTCTTCGTAGTCGTGATATATATAACCTGCAGAATAAAGAAATTTAAATTGCTTGCGAGTTGATTCTGAATATGGAAAAACATTAAATTCGATTCCGGGCATAAAGCTTATGTTCATTTTATGGTTCCGGTAAGTTGATGATCCAACTTCAGCTGATCCACCAACTGACCAATGATCACTTATACTTTTAACAACTAATGCTTCAACCGATGTTGACTTATTAATACTTGAAATTGTTTCATCTCCAATTTTAAACTTATCATTCCCTTCGTTGTAACTTAAGTCAAAAATCAATTTCCAATCTTTTGTAACCCTACTTGCTGAAATACTACTATTAATATCACTTGAATTATACGTTTTTTGTCCAATCAAAAATCCACTTATCCGCGATCTGAAAACCCAGCTATTCCATTTATCAGTTGTTACTTCTTCCCGCATTGGCTTTGTGAAAATTATATTAATATGTTTTGATAAGGGTGTTTTGGCAACATAACGCATTAATGCCATTTTCAGGATTGAAACCTGTTTCAACCTTCTCTGATCGTCGGTATCATCTGGTGAAGTTGAAACGGAAACGGTATCTCTCATCCCCTTAAATTCATGCTGTCCCTCAATAAAATATGTATATTCCCTTCCACCAGAACCTGTTCTTTCCGATGTATCAATAATATATACCTGAGCATCCTTAATGTCACGGACATAATTAATAAATGGTATCTCTCTTTTTATATAATCATTGGCATCCATATACACTTTTAATGCGTCTTTACGTAATGAATCAGCGGGTTCATTTATTTCTTGTGAAAACATGGAAATTGTCAGAGAAGAAAAAATGAGGATAATTAATAGTTTTTTCATGTGTTTATAATTGTTTGTTTTTTAAGTAACCCATGGAACTCGCTGAATAATCATCCTCATGTGTGAGAACTTTTTCTCATGCTCGTTTCATTTTGGCTTTGTTGGTTTTTTTAGTTATTTCTGTTTCTGATCTCCAAAAAATAATTCCGGCGAAATTAATATTTCTTATGGAATAAGGTGCTGCACTCTCAATAAATATGCCAATTGTATAACCTTTCTTTTATATCTTTGCAGCAACAAAAAAAATTAAGGTTTAAATTATGAATAGTTTGGGGCTAAGTGAACAGGAACAAATACGAAGGAATTCGCTTCAAAAAATACGTGAGGCCGGGATTGATCCGTATCCGGCTGCTCAATACCATGTGAACACAACAGCATCGGAAATCAAAAATGATTTTAACGATGAAAAAAATAATTTTCAGGATGTTTGCGTTGCCGGAAGGTTAATGAGTCGCAGAATAATGGGTAAAGCTTCATTTGCTGAAATTCAGGACCACTCAGGGCGAATCCAGGTGTATGTAAACCGTGATGAAATTTGCCCCGGTGAAAATAAAACCATGTACAACGATGTATTCAAAAAATACCTCGATATTGGTGATATAATTGGAATTAAAGGCTTTGTTTTCAAAACACAAGTAGGCGAAATATCTATCCATGTAAAAGAACTAACAGTTCTGAATAAGTCGTTGCGCCCGTTACCTATTGTAAAAGAAAAAGATGGAAAAACATACGATGCTTT
>JABMQB010000216.1 GCA_013203525.1 Mariniphaga sp. | reverse complement strand
TTTTTTGAAAATATCTTCCTGAGCCATAATTGTGATTTTCGAAATAATGGGAACAAAAATAAATGAATATCTGTAATAAAGGGATTAAAAGGATATAAAAATAAAATTACTCAACTTCCTCAAAATCGATATATTCGCCTTTGTCTGAACTGTTGGTTTTTTGATTATTTCTTTTTGTTTCAATTGTCACATCGCCTTCAGGTTTTGTTGAACCTTGCTGTTCACGAAATTGATCCTGCATTTTCTGCTGCATATTTTTTACACCTTTCTGAACTAAAAAAGGTAAAACATACCGCGAAAACAACTTAATACCAAAGTATATTATTGCAAGAATAAAGAGCGTTTTAACAAAATTAACCAACATTAAAATAATAGTCAAATACATAATCTCTACTTATTCGTTGTTAATTAACAGATTAATTCCGAGTTGCAAATTTAAGTTTTTTACAGAAGAAGGCGCAATAACGGAGAAAATATTATCGGCAACAAAATACGCATGTATTATTTTAGTCTTATAAATACAGCCAATCCCAGGATTTAATATACTTTTCCTAATCAATGAATTTGAAAAAATTAATCGAAAATCGTTTGTAAAATAGGTTTGTGCTGAAACAGTAAATGCACTGTAAGAATAATTTTTTAGAAAATACAATTTTCCAACAAAACCGAATGTCCATTCATTGTTTAACACATAGTTTGCCCCAAGATACAGCTTAACAGGCAGGCTGGTAAATTGTGTTTTGCCTGATGCAGTTGCTGTTGTCATAAAAGGGATGGAATCGCGAAATGCATATAAGGCAGAATTAGGAGATAAGTAATCAAATTGACCAGGAATAAATGCCTGAGTTAATTCATCCTTTTCATATCGAAGTTCAAATCCGGTATCCATTATATAATTCTTTTTTGAGAAACGCAAAAAGCCAATATCAATTACACTTGCTGAAAGGCTAAGCTGATTATTATATTGATATTTTATACCTATATCAGCTGCTGCCCCAATGTTCTTTAAATTAAAAAAATAATCGCTGGCATTTAATTCACTTCTTAATCGCACCGATTGTTCGACGGTATCGGTTTCAAAACGCACTGGTCCCGAAATTTTGACATCCCCGAAAGGATTCAAAATCAAAGCTTCCTCATCACTTGAAGTTTTTAATCCAAATTGCAGGTTTTCTGAATTCATATGCACCCTTCCAAACAATACCTTTAGCTTTGCTCCATATGACAGTTTTTTATTTACTCTCCTTGAAACTCCTAATCCATATTCGCGGTACTGAGCAACATTAAATGATAAGCCCCCGAGATTGGATTCGCTGCCAAAATATAGTTTTGTCCCCTTTGTAAAAAATTCAACAAAGCGTTTATCAAATTCACCCCTAAAAAAACCTTTTTCATTTATGGTAACAGAATAATAGTTTTTGCCATCTCTAATTCCCATATAAAACATAGAAACATCTGCTTCAAAACTGGTTTTATTCTTATCATCGATAACATTATAAAAAGAATCGAAATTAAACTTCAATGTATCAGAAAAAATTCCATACCCTTTCTGTGTAATTTCATTTAACTTAAAATCATTATTAAAACCAATATTAATTCCTGAAATAAAAGGCAATCCGATTACAAAATCATTTTCAGGCGAAAAGGCTGGATTTAAAAATGATGCAGCAGGAACATCATCTGTAAAATACAATGTATTGCTATTTTGAGCCTCCGAATGGAATACAAAAAAGCAGAAAACAATTAAAAAATAAATATTTCGGTGCACTACCAAATTCATCCTGAAAATTAAAATTTCCCCCTGATATTTTATTTATGATCAGAAATGCAAATTTATAATAAATTACTTTGACGGTTTCGTTTTAATTTCGATGAAAAAAAGAGGCAGAAAATTCCGCCTCGTATGTTTAAAAATATTATTTGCTAACGGCCTCGAATATCGCCACCACTTGATTCATGTGTATCTTTTGATTCCGGGTTCCCATAATAATTAATATCGCCACCACTGCTTGCGCGTGCAATTAATTCACCCGAAACATTAACACTGGCATCACTCCCACTACTAACTTCAACCTCGCAGTTTTTAGTTTTTAAATCCTGTGCTTTAATGTCACTACCGCTACTGGCATCAGCTTTAAAATATTTGGCTTTCCCTGCTATCCTTGCATCGCTGCCACTACTTGATTTCAAATCAAGGCTATTAACTTCAACCTCTATTTTAATATCACTCCCACTGCTTACCCGAACTTCTAATTCGTCACCCGTAATCGTATTTTCAGAAATTACATCTGATCCTGAAGATGCATGTAATTTTTCCAGGGTTTTAACGGTAACATACGCTTTTCGTTCTTTATTAAAATTCCATCTAAACATTCTGTTCTTCTGATAAATTTTTAATACTCCATTTTTAACCTCAGTAATTATATCATCAATAATTTCATCGTCGGCTACAATTGTTACCTTTTCATCGCTCCCCATTGTAAGAAAAAGGTCAATCCCAGTTGAAACATGGATTGAATTAAAGTCTGAAGTTTTCCTGTTTTCTTTTTCGGTTGATGCGTTGGCATTCCCTGATATTCCTGCAATAAAAAGAGTCAGCAAGAAAATAAACCATTGTTTTTTTGTTTTCATATTTTCAGATTTTTTAGTTTAATAGCAATTAAAATTATATGCAATATGTTATTAATTGCCTTTTGAAAGACGTTAATTGCTTGTCTTATGTTACACAATCTGCTATCTTTTTCTAACATTTCCACCCGAAGAATTACTAATATCCAAATTTTCGGGATTTCCACTGTAAATTACATTACCTCCACTATTCGCCCTGCCCTCCAAATTATCCTCAACAGTTATATAAATACTTGCTCCGCTGCTTGCTTTTGCATAACAATTCTTTGAAACCAATTCTTCGGCTTTGATATTTGAACCTGCTGAAGCAGTAAGTTTAATATTTTTAGTTGTGCCTTCGAGAAGAATGTTTGCTCCGGCTGTTGCCGAAACCTCCATGTCAATAGATGAAACTTCCAGCCGTATATTACTTCCAGCAGATGATGTAATATCAAGACTTGGAGTACCAATAGTACTTTCAGAATAAATATTACTACCTGCAAAAGCTGCAATTTTTTCAATTTCTTCAACAGTAACATATACTTTATTGGATGTTGCTTGCCTGATTTGTTTAGATGTTTTGATTACTAAAACACCCTTTTCTACTCTGGTTTCTATTACATCAACAATATTTTCATC
>JABMQB010000215.1 GCA_013203525.1 Mariniphaga sp. | reverse complement strand
TTTTATTTTTAACAATATCAACAATTACTGTTTTTGTATTATTAGCTATTCTAGGTTTCCCTTTGTCAGAGTTTTTTATAAAAAGCATAGCTATAAAAACAGAAATGGTGACAAGGATTA
This sequence comes from Mariniphaga sp., assembly GCA_013203525.1. Taxonomy (GTDB): domain Bacteria; phylum Bacteroidota; class Bacteroidia; order Bacteroidales; family Prolixibacteraceae; genus JABMQB01. The sequence continues at coordinate 2,286 of JABMQB010000215.1, read as the reverse complement.
TGCCTATAACAATTGATATGAATTTTCGCATAATATATTTTATAAATTAATTAATGTTTATATAGATAACGCACTGTTTTGTTAATTGTTCCAATTCGTTTTTTACTAAAAGAAATTGAAGAAATAAAACTAATTACCTTGCTATTTTAACATTGGTTTTTTCAAGCAGCCAGGTAAGCAAAACTGTAACCATAAATATTCCACCAAACCAATACCAGTAACTATTTATACTTTGGGTTTGATATAATGTAGTGGCAATATTCCCAATAATTAACCATTGAATGACATAGAAAAGTGTAATGTTTTTCCCCAGCCACCGTAAAAAATCACCAATGTATGTATTCGGAATTTTTTTTAACAAGAAACGTAATAATACTACCCACAGTACTACGATTCCGATTACCCAAAACGAAAACCAAAACGTGTGATGATAATACGCAGGCAAATTAATTGTTGTACTAATTCCCCATTTATAAAATGAAATGACCAACACGCCTATTCCTGCAAGGATAATTCCGGATACTATTTTTTGCTTTGTAAAAAACAACATTATTTTTTCTTCCCAATGGAAAAAAACAAAACCGATTAACGGATATGCCAGCCACGGAAATAGTGGGAAATATGCCCATGAATATGTTCCGGCAATAAAAGGTAAAATATAATTCCGTTCTGTCACCATTAGAATTTCATTCATAAAACCAGTTAATCCTAGAACCAGGAAAATAAATATTAAAGCAACCCATGCTTGTCCCTTTTTCAATACCTTTAATAAAGCGATAAAAATTACACTCAGCCCGGCCAGGTACAAAATATCGACTCCAAAAATATATTCCAGCGGATTAAATTGCCAGCCGGCATATTTTATTTTCAACAATAAATTAAAGTTTAATCCGATATTCAGCAACAAACCAATTGCAAAAATTTTAACTCCCCGCAAAATATTTTTGATAAACGACTTTTTGCTTTTGGCAATGAAATAACCCATTACTATCATAAAAATGGGTACTGCAACCGGACCTCCCAGGAAAAGCAGGGTTTTTCCAAAAAGGCTTTCCCTACCCGGATAATCAATAAATAGTTCTAAAATATGAACAGGAACAATCAGGAAAACGGCGAATCCTTTTAGCAAATCTGGAAGCGAATATCTTTTCATTTTTATATTGGTCTAATTACAAATTTAATCAATTCCAACCTCTTTGTCCACGCATTCGTCCTTTGCCCCTGATTCGGTTTCTTACGGGCATATTATTTTGTTGATTTTGACAATTGTTTTGCTGAAGCACATAACTATTATTACCACCGCCCATTTGATGGCTTCCTTGTGCAACTTCAAGAAAAGCAGTTTTATCTAATATAACTGGGTTGTATATTTCGCCCCTGCTTTCCAATTGACCGGTAAAAGCCCTTAAATGATTATTAGAGCCGCGCAATAGATTTTGATAATTTCCTTCAATTATTGTATCAGTATTTGATGCGAGTAATTTTTGCAAATCGGCAATATCAAATTCCTCGATAAAAGCACCAACTTTTAGAGCTTCAACAAGCGACTCGCTTCCTTTTTGAGTTAACGAATCGTATAAAAAAGCAATTTCCTTGTTTTGGAATTTTTCCATTTCAGGTAGTGCAGGATCCGAAATTTTAAAATTTTCCAGAAGGTAACCAACCGCATTAAAATGTCGTGTTTCGCTATATGAAATGTTACTGAAAATGGGTAGTCCCCATTGGTCGTATAAAAACAGATAAACATCCTGAGCCAGTTTTTCCTCTTCGCGCATTAATTGAATTCCCTCTTTTTCAGCTTTTGAAAGTTGATCAGCAAAAATCAATTCAGGAATTATGGTTAGTAAAACCAAAACAAGGATGAATGTAAATTTAGTTTTCATTTAATAATTTTATTGTTGGTTAAAGATGTTTGACACATTTGTGTGGCTAAACTTGCGGGATATTAACTTTTTCTAATAAAAAATCCCAGAGACTTTGCCCGGGATTTGATGATTTTTCAATAACTATTTGTCACTAAACAAAATTACTTTTTTAATCTTCAGTCGTATTCAATATTTCCTGATATTCTTCATTTGTAATTATGGTTGGATTGTATGTTGCACTTTGCTGTTTAAGTGCATTTGTAAATGCCCACATGTGATTTTCTGACCCACCCAACAAATGACCATAAACTCTAATTACATCGGTATTTTGGGTTTCCTCCAAAAGTCTTTTTAAATCGGCAATGTCATACTCTTCGATAAATGCACCTATTTTAAGTGCTTCAACTAAATTCTCTGAACC
>JABMQB010000214.1 GCA_013203525.1 Mariniphaga sp. | reverse complement strand
TTGAGCAAAAAATATTTGCTCAACTTCAGTTAAATCTAACTTCATAAGACTTTTATTACAAATTTGTTAGTTTTTCAAGGGCATATGCAGCTGCACCCAAAGCCCCGGCTTTTGATCCTAAATTTGAAAAATTAATTTCCGTATCGTTGCTTATATCACGGTTACTATAAGTATGGATTGCCTGTTGAATTGGTGCTTTCATAAACAGGCTCGCTTCAGCAACTCGTCCTCCAATAATAATTAGTTCAGGATTAAAAATCTGAATCAAATGAGCAATACCTTTTCCAAGCCATTGCCCAACAATAGATAAAACTGAAATAGAAAACTGATCTCCTGCATTGGCAGCTTGTATTACCGTTGAGGTTTCAATTTTATCAATATTCTTATCAACTAATCCTTTTAAAAGTGATGAACTACCTGCCATTATTCCTTCTTTTGCCAAACGGGCAATAGCACTTGCCGATGCAATAGTTTCAAGGCAGCCTTGTTTTCCACATTTACATAGTATGCCGTTATCGACAATTGGCATATGCCCAAATTCACCTGCAAATCCTGAATTCCCAATATATAAATGGCCATCTATTATAATGCCTAAACCAACGCCCCATCCAATATGAACCATTAAAACATTTTTGCGCCCTTTTGCTAATCCAAAATGCTGTTCTGCAAATGTCCGTACTTTTGCATCGTTTTCAAAAAATACAGGAAACTCAAAATATTTCTGAAGCTGCTTATATAAATCCTTTTCAGGGAAGTAAGTTTTATTACATCCCTCCAAAGTATTTACTAAACCCGGCATTTCAATCCCTGCAGTAATAATTTTATTCCTGTTTAAGCCGCATTTTTTCAACACTTCGTTTAACCGATCATTAACATTTGAAAATACAGTAATTCCTGATTGAATGTTTTCAGGGAAAATATGAGGCCCGGTGATATTGGTATTATTACTATTAAATACTGATATTGTTGTATGGTGCACACCAATTGTAATTCCGGTTACATAAAATCCATTATCTACCAACCCATATTTATTAGGTCGACGTCCACCACTTGAATCACCCGGACCATTATCCACAATTAATCCATCATCAATTAATTCAAGAAGCAAACTATTTATTTTGGGAGTACTTAATCCCAAGCGGGTAGCCAAATCCGAATTGGCTAAGGCTCCGTTAAAATAAATTGATTTAAGGATTTGCTTTTTTTGGTTAAACTTTTTCTGTTCAACCCCGTAACTCTGATTCTGTGTATTTTTAAATAAACCTTTCATAGTAATTCACGGCAAAATTCAATTTTTTTTCCAAACTACAAACTACTTATTAATTTTTTAAATAAGTTAGCCAGTAACTTATTAATAAATTAACAGAAAATTTCCTGATAATTTAACGATTTTATGAAAAATAACCTTTATTCAATTCTAAAAATATCTTATATTCAACTAATATTAAAATCAAAATTTTTTATTATGAAATATATCAAAATTCTCTCTTATATTGTTGCATTTCTAATCACTTTTTCGATAAATGCGCAGCATCAAAAGAACATCTATATTCCCGATATTCCAGGATACCAAACCTTAAAATGTGATTTCCATATGCATACTGTATTTTCAGATGGCACTGTCTGGCCTACTGTTAGGGTTGCAGAAGCATGGCTTGAAGGGCTTGATGTAATTGCAATTTCCGACCATATAGAATACCACTCACATTCAACCGATATTATTGCAGATCAAAACCGGTCTTTTGATATTGCCAAACCCATTGCCGACAGGCAAGGTATTATTCTTGTAAAAGCGACAGAAGTTACCAAACAAATGCCACCGGGCCATTTTAATGCTTTGTTTATTACAAATGCTAATTTGATGGAATTCGATGATGCATTTGATGCATTAAAGGAAGCAAAAGATCAAGGAGCTTTTATATTCTGGAATCATCCGAACTGGAAGGCTCAGCAACCGGATACTACTCTTTGGTGGGATGAACATACAAGGCTATTTGAGGCGGGACTTTTACACGGCATTGAAGTGTACAACACCGGATATTCCCCGGAAGCCTTAAATTGGACCAATGAAAAAAACCTCGCCGTGTTATGTAATTCAGATGAACATGGACCAATGAATATGAGTTATAATTTATCAGAAACACATCGCCCAATGACATTGGTTTTTACCAAAGAGAAAACAGAAAATTCATTAAAGGAAGCTCTTTTTGAAAATAGGTCGGTTGCATACTTTGGAAATACTTTAATGGGGCCAGCCGAGTTTTTGGAACCTTTGTTTTTTGCTTCCATAGAAATCGAAGACAGGACTGCCGGCTTAACAAACAAAAGTGTTACCACTATTAAAATTAAAAATACTTCTGATGTTGATTATGAGCTCCAACTTGTGCAACCCCCTGTTGGATTTAACTGTCCTGAAAACATTACTATTCCAGCTCACCACTCAACAAACATTGAACTTGAGGGAGATTCTGATGAAATATCAGATATGAAATCTCTTAAAATGTATTATCAGGTCAATAATATGTTTACCAAATCGGATTCAAACCTGGTGGTAACGTT
>JABMQB010000213.1 GCA_013203525.1 Mariniphaga sp. | reverse complement strand
GTTTATCAAATCCATTTCTTTAAGCATAAGCAAAAAATGGCGGAATGCTTGTTTGAATGCTTTGCTGTTGTTTTTTCGGAAGTAGGCTATTTTTCGTGCTGATGGCCTCAGTCCATTCATCAGCCATATTACCTCAAGGTTTACACGGCAGGCTTCTTCTAATTGATAGCTTGAACGTAGCTTTTTCTTATAACCATACATAAACAACTTTAACATATCGGATGAGCGGTATGGTGGACGGCCTTCAGAATTTAGTACATTGTTAAAGCCCAAACTGTCCATTGGTAAGGCATCTACAAACCAATCGGCCACCCTTGCCCAGGAACTGGCAGTTACATTGGCTTCAAAATCCATCATGATAAGTTGGCCGCGGTTGAATCCGTTTACAAAATCCATGACAGTAATTGTTTTGTTTGACAATAAATATACTAAAAGCTAAGGGCTTGCCCCTTGGTTTGGAGTAGGTTTTATTAACGGTTAGAAGTTTATATTAACAGGGTAGGTTATTGCGCAGTCTGACGGGTAGTTGTATTCGCAAGACCTACAAGGTTTTTGAAACCTTGTAGGTCTCTACACATATCCGAACCTTATAACTGAATTATCAATACAACCTCTTTATCATCACGTAAAACATCAACCGAAATGGTTAGCCCGGCTTCAAGGGTATTTAAACGGTCCATATAATCGTAAATACTTCCAACCGATTTTCCATTAATTGATGTTATAATATCTCCTTTTTTCATACCTCCCCCATCGGCTGGTTTGCCTTTGGTTACAGCATCTACACGTAATCCTCGTTTTTCGGCACCGGCAAAATCAGGCATTATCCCTAAAGTAACTTTATACCTTGCACCGCGGCCGGCACGTTGCATTGAACCCGCTTCCTGATAAGTTAACATTTCTTCACGGTTGACAACATCGGCAAGAATTTCGTATGCATAGGAAGTAACTTTTACCGCTCCCTCGTAATTAATTAAATCAGCATCGTCCAAAGGAGTATGATAATCGCTGTGTGCTCCTGTTGAAATAAAAAATACCGGAATTTCCTGCAGATAAAAAGAAGAATGATCGGATGGGCCCGTTCCTTCACCAGATAGCGAAAGGTCAAAATCAGTATTGTATTTTTCAAGTAAATCCTCAATTTCGGTGGCAGTTTTTGTTCCACCTATGCTAACCGTATTTGAATTTGTATCAAGCCGGCCAACCATATCAAAATTAAACATTGCACTCACTTTTTCAAGATCGACAGGAGGTTCTGCAGTAAAAGCCCTGGATCCTACCAATCCCATTTCTTCGGCACCAAAAGTTGCAAAAATAAGCGAACGTTTGTTATTTTTTGATGCAGCAGCTTTTTCTGCAAGTTCAATTACTGCAGCCACGCCGGAAGCATTATCATCGGCACCGTTATGGACTGCTATCGTATCAAGAGCTCTTGAACCTGATCCTTGCCCGCCAACTCCCAAATGGTCGTGGTGTGCCCCTATTATTACATATTCATTTTTTAGTACCGGATCGGTACCGTGTAAAATGGCTGCTACATTTAATGTTTTTACTTGTTTCTGTAAAACATCGACGTTTGCCGAAACAGTAGCATTAACAATAAATCCCGACGATTTAAGATCTGTATTTATTTGTTTTTCCAACTCAGCCACAGTCTTTCCTGAAGTTTTTAAAATTTCATTTGCCACTGATCGGGTTATCTGAATAACAGGAATACTATAACTACTACTGTTCTTATCGTAAAACATGGGCGATAATTCATCTGATGAATCATAAACAGGCCCACCAACCAAAAGAATTCCTCCGGCATTATTATCACTGGCAACCAACACTTTTGTACGTTCATCGGAATACCTGACAAACATACTCTCTGTTTCATCAATTTCAGGATCGCCTTTTAAAACAAGTGCCCATTTCCCGGCAATATCAATACTTTCATAATCATTCCAACTAATTTCATCTTCTTCAAAATTAAAACCATAACCTGCGAATACTACGTCGCCCGAAAAATTTGTATTTGCCGAAAATGAATAAGGGCGAAAATCAGTTTCTGCTACATACTCCGATTCATTAACTTTTAAAGAATTATTATCACCTAATTCAACTTCAGTAATTATATCGAAGGTTTGAAAACCATTGTCATACAACAATTCCAAGCCGGCACTTTCAAACTTTCCTTTTATAAACTCAGCAGCTAACCAATCGCCCTCCTGCCCTGCTTTTCTGCCTTTTAATGAATCGGAGGCAAGATATTCTACAGAACCTTTAATATCATTTACAGTTATTTCAGGATCGTTCTTTTTTGCACATGAAAAAAGAGCAACTACAGCCAGGATTACAATCAAATATTTCATCTCATTAAAATTTTAAGTTTTCAAATG
>JABMQB010000212.1 GCA_013203525.1 Mariniphaga sp. | reverse complement strand
GTTGCTAACCTTTTTTCAGGTTAGTAACCTTTGTTTGTTTTATTGGAATTAAGTAGCGATCTTAACCTTAGCCTTACGACTGAAAGCAGTCCGTATGGAACCTTAGCTTTAACTCGTTTTTAATGTATCAGGGTTACCAACCTAAAATAAAAAAGTTTGGCAACCCATTTTTTTATTAAATTCTTATCAGAAGAATTACAGTTAGCTTCATTACATCTGCAAAAAAACATTCTGTTTTATTATTCCACAAACCTGATGATTAGTAATAGTTTAAGAATTAATACATGGAGTAAATTCTAAAATTACATCTTATCTTGCTTTATTTCAGCCTTTTAATTCTTTTTGTACAGAAGAAATCAAGGTGTGTTTTGTAGGAAAACGGCTTTTTATGTTGTAATATTGAGGCTAATATTTTCTTATGTACAAAAAACAAAATAAAAAAAAACAATAATGACTAAGAAAACAAAGAATTCTTTTTACAATTACAAACTAATATTTTATCTTTGTAAGAATAAATTCATTTGAGGTGATTGATTAATCCTGGTGATTAATCAATTATAAAATCTTTTAAAAAAGATTAATTTTTAATCAAATGAATTTATTAACCAAAAACTTTAATAAAATGAAAAAAATAAAATTTATCTTTATTTTAATAATTTTTTGTATATGCTCAACACAGTATGCAAATGCGCAACTTCTTGGTAAATGGGTGTTGCCCACTGTTTATGGGGCAGACGAATATGAAACCTATTTATTATCATTTACCGAAACCAGTATTGAAAGTTCAACATTGGAAACATTGGCTTGGGATATACCATGCGAATTTGCTGCTGGCGGCTATAACCCGAACTATGATCTCCTTTTTTACTATCTTGGGGATCTGTTCTGTTACGGAGACAACAGCATTGAATGGAATTCACTTACAAACCAAGGTGTGATTGATTTCAAACCCGAATTCCGGGTAATTAACAAGCCGGGATTCAATGAAAAGTTCTTCTCGTTTTATACAGTTATAGGTAGTAACAAAACATCGGATAATCATTTCAAGTATATCGAAACCCATTTTATTGATAATGAACCCCAGTTTTCTACTGAGTATGATATTCTACCAGGTATGCCACAGGGCGTTTATATGGCATTTGCTTTAACAGAGGAGTTCAATAATGAAAGATTTCTGTATGCTTCGGCACAAAGATCAACACTTTCGTCCGGTAACATTCTAAAAGCAGGTTTAAAAAAATGGCCGGTAAACATAAACGGAGTTGATACAGAAAACATGGAGATGATTTTAGAATGGGACGATCCGGATTATAACTTTGTTGAAGATGATTTCTCTTCCTATAATCTTGAATTAAAAGTTGATAATAATAGTAATACCGTAATAGCATGGATTTCATCAAAACCCATATCATTTGAAAAAGTGTTCATGTATTTTGAAAGTAATAATCAAGCGCAAACTATTGACCTGTCCCAACTACAGCCCGGAAGGATTGCCGGGATTGAATTTTCCGGATTAAATGATGACATCATTTACATTTCATGCACAAACCACGGAATAATTGCGTATGATTACCAAAACCAGGAAATAGCAGAATATTTAACATCAAACGGGGAATATGGAAAAACATTCCTTCAAACTGCCCCCGATGGCCATATCTATGCAGTTTCTAACAACGGACAACACTTGGGAAGGATTAACATGCAAACAGGTAATTTTGAACCTGGTCCGGAGGTTTTTAGCTTTCAGTTAGGAGAAACCGTTTCAACATACAGGACATTTAACGGAGAGAATTATTTTATCCTCCCAGAGCACCATGTACCGCATAATTACCTGACCGTAGAGCTTCAAACAGAAGACGTGTGCCTTGGGGCAACGGATGGTTCAGCCACAATCACCGTGACAAACGGGTATATAAATTACACATATACATTATATAAATACATCAACAATAATTGGGAATTACTGGAAACGGTAACGATTGAAAATAATCTGTATACCTTTAATAACCTTTCGGAGGGTGATTATAAATACGTGGTAATTGATGGCCATGAAAATACAACAGAAGGATTTTTCAGTATTGTTGTTGGTGAAGATTTATTCGACGTGGATGAATTTGAAGATATCGATTCTTATGACCCCGCTTACTGGAACGAGGTAAACAGGACATACCAGAGAGGCTTCAGGATTTTTGCCGGTGTTGATGTAACAATAACAAATTCCAATTTATATTTTGGTAAATATGCACGTATTGTTATTGAACCCGGGGCAACATTAACCATGAATAATTCAACATTGGATTATTATGCCCCCTGCCTGGAAAAATGGCGTGGAGTTGAAGTGGCCGGTGTTTGGAATCAACCTCAAATAGATGAATATGGCAATTATTTACAGGGAAGGCTTTCCCTGGAAAATGGTTCGGAAATATCCAATGCTGAAAATGCAATATCACTTTATACATGTAATTACCCTAATGAGGATGAAAGGGTCATACTTTGGGGATCAGCCGGTGGTGTTGTTCAGGCAAACGATGCGTTGTTTAGAAATAACACAAAATCGGTACATTTTATACCCTATCAGAACACCCATCCAATAACCGGAGACCCGATGCTAAACCTCAGTTATTTTAAGCTTGACACCTTTGATATTAACATAGATTATATTGACCACTCCACATTCTATAAACATACGGACCTTTATGGAGTTAATGGTATTGACTTTGAGGGATGCGCATTCACAAATACCGCCACCAGCGGTGTTTCTGATTACAATATGGGAATTGCAGCCTATGGCGGGGGATTTGAAGTGGTAAACGGGTGTACTGATATCATTGAGCCTTGTCCTCCGCAAAGTATTGCCAGATGTACTTTTAATGGTTTTTACAGGTCCATCGGTGCATATTATTCTCTTGGCTACATCTATACGTTTAGAGTTGATAGCGCTCTTTTCCAAAACAACAGTACCGGCGTGTATATATCGGGAGTGGACTATGCAGTTATTGTTGATTGTAATTTCGAGATAGGCTACAATCCCGGTGATTTGGGTAAGTGCGGTGAATCAAATGCTTATGGTATCGACATTCATGAAGCTATGGGTTTTGCTGTTGAAGATAATGAATTTACAAAAAGCACTGGAGAACCTTCCGGCTATTATGCAGGTATCAGAGTTTTTGATTGTCCCTCTGATCATGAT